>JBFWQN010000075.1:0-14397 GCA_050249405.1 Hyphomicrobiaceae bacterium
GCGACTTCCTTGCGAGCGGGCCGGAGGGCCTGCAGCACGTGAGCACGTGGCCCGTCGACTACGAGGCGACGCTGTCGCGCGCGCTCGCGGCCGGCCACCGCATCGGCCAGCAGGGCGAATCCAACCGCGGACCCTTCGCCTACTTCGAGACGGAAGGTGGCCATCGCGGCACCTGCATGGAGATCGCGGCCTACACGGGTCTCCGCAAGCGGCAATTCGAGGCCATCGAGGCGGCGGCGCGGACCTGGGACGGCAAGACCGATCCCATCCGGACGAAGTGGCCGGAGTAGGCGGTCCGGGACGGAGATCGTCGTCTTGGTGGGAATTCGACCATCGACGTCATGCCCGCGAAGGCGGGCACCTACGGCGATTTTCAGGCTTTCCAACGCTGACGTGGGTCCCCGCCTGCGCGGGGATGACGTCAAACGAGCCTTCAACCCCTACAGGGGCATCGGGGCAAACTAGTCCAAGAATGTCGGGGTGAGCCTGAGCGCTTCAGAGCTCGTCGCCTTGGCGGGTGATCGTTGACGCTGCTGTGCACCCTGGTAGCCCAGACTCCTCTGCTCCCGTCTCCAACCATCGTCGTCATGCCCGCGAAGGCGGGCACCCACGGCGATTTTCGGGCTTTCCAGCGCTGACGTGGGTCCCCGCCTGCGCGGGGATGACGTCAAACGGGGCCTTCACCCCCCGGTCTCGGCGTGCCGCCTTCCTCACCCGACCGGCGGCTTGCCGTTGTCGCGGCGGATGTCATTGATGATCTGGAGGACGCGCTCGCGATAGGGGCGGTACTGCACGCCGAACTCGGACATCAGGCGGGCATTGTCGATCATGTGGTTGCCACTCGCCTCGCGGCCGCCGGTCTCCTTGTCAAAGCTGATTTTCGCATCCGGCAGATAGCTGCGCACGATGTCCGCGATCTCGCCGAGGCTGATCGAGATGCCACCGGAGTTGTAGACGCGGTGCTTGGGCTTCTCTGCCAGCAGCACGCGCGCGAACACCTCGGCGATGTCATCGACGTGGATCGGGCAGCGCATGGCGTCCTTGAAGGGGAACGTGATGGCGTTGCCACGCGCCGGCTCGGTGATGACGTTCACGTGGTCGACCGAGCCGCGCACCTTGTCGGGACCGGTGACATTGGCTGGCCGGATGCCGGTGATCAGCATGCCGTGCTTCTCGGTGTAGTCCTGCGCCTGCCACTCGTTGATGATCTTGTGCTTGGCGTACTGGTACTCGCCGTTGACACGATCCTCCTCGGTGACGGGGCGGTTGCCATAGTGGGATTGCTTGCCGTTCACGGCGAGGGACGAGGCATACATCGTGTGCTTCACGCCAAGGATGCGCGCTGCCTCGAAGCAGTTGTCCATGCCGAGGATGTTCAACTTCATCGCGACGTGCGGCGGGTGATCGGACCCGAGGAGGTACGACAGGTTCACCACGCGCTCGGGCTTCGCCTTGGCCATCGCCGACATGACGTCATCGAACTGGGTGACGTCTCCGCGCACGGATGTGACCTTGCCCCTCAGATCGGCGAAAGAATGCGCGGCCGGATTGATGTCCATCGAGGTGACGGTCTGGCCCTGCGCTGCCAGAAGGCGCACGAGGCGGTGACCGATGAAACCGGTGCCGCCGACGATGAAGACTGACATGGGACGCTCCACTCCTGGGTCGTCCGCCCCGCGCCACTCCCGCTCGCGCGGGGCCCCCGGGCAGCCGGTTGATGCTGGTTGTCGTGGGTGCCCGGCGTTGCGGGCATGACGCCGAATTCCTTGTTGACGGGCGCGGCGACCGCCGCGCCAGACGTGCCGCTCGAAGCCTACCCTTTCATCACTGCGCGAATGCCGTCTGCGATCTTGTCGCGATTTGGGAACACGTGGTCCTCGAGCACCGGTGCATACGGGATCGGCACGAACAGGGCGCAGACGCGCTTCACGGGCGCCTTCAGCGCCTTGAACGTCGCCGGGTCCTCGGTGGCGAGCGTGGCGATCTCGGCCGACGCGCCACACACCGGGCCGGCCTCGTCGGCGATGACGAGGCGGCCAGTCTTGCGCACGGACGCACGGATCGTCTCGGCGTCGAGCGGAGCGATGGTGCGCGGGTCGACGACCTCGACCGAGATGCCCTCCTTGGCCAGCGTCTCGGCGGCGGCAAGCGCCTCGTGCACGGCCCAGGCGAGCGCCACGACCGTCACGTCCTTCCCTTGCCGCTTCACCTCGGCCTTGCCGATGGGGATGAGCTCGTCCGCGCCGGCATCGGGCACCTCGCCCTTCATGCCGAGCATGCGGTTGCCCTCGAACGAGATCACCGGGTTGTTGTCGCGGATGGCCGACTTCAGCAGCCCCTTGAGGTCGCGCGGCGTCGAGGGGAGGATGATCTTCAGCCCGCTCATGTTCATGAACATGGAGTAGGGGCTCTGCGAGTGCTGCGCCGCCAGCCGTCCGCCGCCACCGACGTTGGCGCGATAGACGATCGGGAATTTCTGCTGGCCGCCAAACATGTAGGTGATCTTGGCGGCCTGGTTGACGATCTGGTCCATGGCGACGAAGCAGAACGTGACCTGCCGCCAGTCGCAGATCGGGCGATAGCCCGAGCCCGCCGCGCCGATCGACATGCCGGTCATGGTGCTCTCGGCGATCGGTGTCGCGCGCATGCGCTCCTCGCCAAACTCCTTCACCAGCGGAATGATGGCGTCGGTCGACATGTAGAAGACCTTGGCGTCGCGCCGCATCTCCTCCTGGACGGCCTCGAGCCCGGCCTGGGCATAGGTGATCTCGCGCATGGGATGCTCCGGTGGTGAGCAAGAAACAGGAAGAGCAGGGGCAGACGCTCAGACGTGCCAGCGCCCGCGCTGCAGGAAGCGGTCGAGCTTGTCGGTATCGGCCTTGTCAAAGGCGGTCGTACCCGCGCGCGCCTCGTCCTGGCGGGCGTTCGCCCGCTGTACCGCCGGGCGCGCCGACATATCGGACATCCAGCGGGCGAGGTTGAAGAGCTTGGCCTTCTCGTCGCCGAGGAAGCCGAGCGTCTCAGCGGTGCGCGCCCAGGGATAGGAGGCGACGTCGGCAATGCCGTACTCGGGGCCCGTCAGCCACGGCGACGAGGCGAGCCGCTGCTCGAGCGCGCGGTAGACGTTGCGCACCTGTGTCTGGTAGCGGGCCTTGGAGTAGTCATTGCCGGCCGGAGCGAAGCGGACGTAGTGCACGAGCTGGCCAGACATGGGGCCCTGGCCCGTCATCTGCACCATCATCCACTGCAGCGCCTCGTAGCGCGCGGCGCCGTCCTTCGGCAGCAGCTTGCCGGTCTTCTCGGCGAGATAGATCAGGATCGCGCCGGATTCGAAAATCGTGATGGGCTTGCCGCCTGGCCCATCGGGATCGACGAGCACCGGCACCTTGGCATTCGGGTTCAGCTTCAGGAACTCCGGGTCGAACTGCTTTCCGTCGAAAACATCGACGATCTTCAGTTGCCAGGGCAGGCCCAGCTCCTCGAGAGCAATGAACACCTTGACGACGTTCGGGCTGCCCATTCCGTAGAGTGTGATCATGGAGCTACTCCTCACGCCGCAAAGACGTCCTCGAGTGCCTCATCCGGCGCGGGGAACGGGCTCTTCTCGGCGAACCGGCACGACTGCTCGATGCGGTCGAGGATCTGGCGGTCCATCTCAGCCCACTCGGCGTCGGTGAAGGCGTGCTCCTTCTTCAGGCGGTCGACGAGGCGAGCGATCGGGTCCTTGCCGGCGGCCTTCCAGGCCTCGATCTCGGCGGGATCGCGATAGTCGGGCTGTCCCTTGCGCTCCGTATGGGCACGCCACCGGTAGGTGCGGCACTCGATGAGGGAGGGGCCCTCGCCGGCGCGGGCGCGAGCCACGGCCTTCTCGGCCGCGTCGTAAACCGCCTGGATATCGTTGCCGTCGACGGCGGTGCCTGGAATGCCGTAGCCGGCGGCGCGGTGCACGATCTCGCCGTTCCGGGCAATGGTGGTCGAGGCCGGCGTCTGGGCGGCGTAACCGTTGTTCTCGCAGACATAGAGGATCGGCAGCTTCCAGGCCGCGGCGATGTTCATGCACTCGTGCAACGGACCGGCGGCGGAGGCGCCGTCGCCGAAAAACGAGACGGCGACCCCGCCCTTGCCGTCGAGCTTGGCCGCGAGCGCGGCGCCGGTGACGATCGAGATGCCGCCGGCCACGATGCCGTTGGCGCCGAGCATGCCCTTCTGGAAGTCGGCGATATGCATCGAGCCGCCCTTGCCCTTGCAATAGCCGTCGCGGCGTCCGTAGAGCTCGGCCATCATGCGGTCGAGATCGGCGCCCTTGGCGATGCAATGGCCGTGGCCGCGGTGCGTGGAAATGATCTGGTCGCCATCCTTCAGAGCGCCGCACACGCCCGTGGCGATGGCCTCCTCGCCGATGTAGCAGTGCACCACGCCGTAGATCTTGCCCGCGTGATAGTCGGACGACGCCCGCTCCTCGAAGCGACGGATCGTCTGCATGGTGTGAAGCATGTCGCGGAGCGTGTTGGGGCCGAGGGCCATGAGCGTGCCTCCTGCGTTCTCGTTGGGGAGAGTGTTGCGCGGGCCGAGCGCGACCTCAACCGCTTTCCAAGCATCGTCGACGCGGCAGATTGCGGCGACGCGGCTGACTGGGAGCAAAAAAAGCAACAGCGCCGGTGTCGGATCTGCCATGAGCAGGGACGTCCTCTGGAGGAAACGCGTGGTGACGTCGTCCAACAAGGGAGTGTCGAGATGTCGACTTCGGAACAGGCCGCTCCGGCCGAGACCAGCAATACGGTGCACTTGCACCGCGTGCTCGCCGCTCCTCCCGAGCGCGTTTACCGGGCATTCCTGGATCCAGATGCGGTGGCCAAGTGGCTGCCGCCCTTCGGCTTCACCTGCAGGGTCGAGCACATGGAGGCGCGGGAAGGCGGCACGTTCCGGATGTCGTTCACGAACTTCACGACCGGCAATGGGCACGCGTTCGGCGGGGAATACCTGGAGCTGGTGGCCAACCAGCGCATTCGCTACACGGATCGTTTCGACGATCCGAACCTTCCCGGCACGATGCAAGTCAAGGTCGAGTTGAAAGCCGTCTCCTGCGGCACGGACCTCAGGATCGAGCAATCGGGAATTCCGCAACTCATTCCGATCGAGGCCTGCTATCTCGGCTGGCAGCAGTCGCTTCGCCAGCTCGCCGACCTGGTCCAGACCGAGATCAAGGGCTGAACTCGCAAACAGTCGGGGCGGCGTCTGGCCGAGAGCCAGACGCCGCCCCGCACAAATCATCTCACGCCGATCGCCGTCTCGATCGCCTTGGCGATGCCGAGCATGCGGCGGTCGGCCATCGGCGCGCACGACACCATGAGGCTCGTCGGCGGCGCGTCGGCCGCGCTCATCGGCAGGGCGATGGAGCAGCCGTCGAAGATGTTGATCATCAGCGTATTGCGCAGCGAAAGCATGTTGAGGCGCGTGTAGTCCTCGTCTTTGGCGAGATCGGCCTCTTTCGGCGGCAACATCGGGCAGGTCGGGGAGAGAATGGCATCGAAGTCGGCGAACTCAAGCCTGTAGCCGGCCATCGCCGCCTTGCGCATTTGCAAAAGCCCAATGTAATCGGCAGCCGTTTGCGTCTCGCCCATGGCAATGCGCATGGCGACGCGCGGGTCGTACTGGTTGCGCTTCGATGCGAAAAGCTCCTTGTGCCAGGCGTAGCTTTCCGCCGCCGAGAGGCCGCCCTTATTGAGCACTGGACGGATCGCATCGAATGGTTTGAACGCCTGCTTCACGATCACCGCACCGGCCTTGGCGAGCGCGGCGATCGTCCTTTCGAAGTCGGCGGCGACCGTCGCGTCCATGCCGTCGAGCACGATGTTGGTCGGCACCAGCAGGCGGAGGCCCTTCAGCGACACAGGCATGGCAGCGGAGATCGGCTCGCCCGCGAACACGCCATCTAGCATCGCACAGCAATCGACCGTCCGTGCGATGGGGCCGATGGAGTCGAGGCTCGTCGAGAGCGGCACGACGTAATCCGTCGGCACGCGGCGGGCGGTGGGCTTCAAGCCCGTGACACCGCAGTAGGCCGCCGGGATGCGGCACGAGCCGCCGGTGTCGGTGCCGAGCGCGCCGTGCACCATGCCATCGGCCACGGCAACGGCCGAGCCCGACGACGATCCGCCGGGCACATGCCGGTTGGCGCGATCCCAGGGCGCGGCTGGCATGCCGTAATGCGGATTGGTGCCGATGCCGCCGTAGGCGAACTCAACCATGTTGGCGCGTCCGACGATGACGAGACCGGCGGAACGCAAGCGGGCCACGACGGGCGCATCTGCCTTGGCGGAGGCACGGTCGGCAAGCGCCGTGGAGCCGGCGGTCGTCACCTGGCCGGCGATGTCGGCGAGGTCCTTGATGGCGAACGGTATGCCGGAGAGGGGCGATGGTGCAGCACCGGCTCGGCGCAGCATGTCTTGCGCGTCGGCCGCCTTGCGAGCGCCTTCGGCATCGACGGAGACAAAGGCTCGGGTGCCTTCACCCTTGGGGTCTGCAATTCTTGCGAGGCAGTCCTCGACGAGCTTGCGCGATGTGGTCGCGCCAGAGGCGAGATCACGGGCGAGGGAGGCGATGGTGGGGGTGGTGGTGGCTGACATGCGCGGCTGACTCCCCGAGACTGGATTGGAGGCAATTCTATGCGGGCGGCGACGCTGGATGCCAGCTTTCATGCAGCCTGTTCGATGAGCACCTTCACGCCAACCGGGTGCATCTGGTCGGCTGGGTGGGGTGCCTTGAGAGCTTCTGTCCGGCGCTGGGACAACGCTTGCGGACGATGCTCTGCGAGATCGAGTGATCCCGTATGGAGCACTCCCTACCCTCTTCCCTCCAGCCCGAGCTCCTTCGCCAGCACCTCGAAGGTGCGGACGCGGATGTCGTAGCTCGGGGCCACGGCGACCAGGATCACCTCGTCGGCGCCGAACTCCTCGGCCATCTCGCGGATCCGGGCGGCAACCAGCTTGGCCGGCCCGAGGGTGAGACGCGGGCGGTCGTGCTCGGCGATCTGGCGCTCCTTGGGGGAGAACTCGTAGGCGGCGGCCTCCTCGATGGTTGGAACGGTGCGGTTGGCGCCCATCGCCGTCAGCGCCCAGCGCATGAGCACCGCCTTCTCGATGGCTTTCGCCTCGGCCGCGTCCTCCGACACGATGGCCAGCATGGCGAGGGCGACGCGCGGGGTCTGCTCGTGCCACGGCTTGAAGTGCTGGCGGTAGGCCTTGGCCACCTCGGCGCCGGAGTAGGCATTGATGAAATGCGCGAACGCGAAGCGCATGCCGAGGCTCGCGGCGAACGAGGCACCGCCAGTCGAGGAGCCGAGCACCCACATCTCGGGAGATGTCGGCACGTTGGGGCTGACCATCTGGCCGTGCAGAGGATGCCCCTCCGGCACGACGCCTCGGAACAGTGCAGATATCTCGGCGAGCTGATTGGCGAAGCCCTCGTCGGTGTCGATGGGCCGGCCATCGAACAGCACACGGGCGGTACGCGGATGGCCGCCGGGGGCGCGCCCGAGGCCGAGGTCGATGCGGCCAGGGTAGAGCGCCTCGAGCATCTTGAACTGCTCGGCGATTTTGAAGGGCGCATAATAGGGCATCATGATGCCGCCCGTACCCAGCCGAATGCGTTTCGTCTCGGCGCCGAGGCGAGCGAGCAGGATTTCCGGCGAGGCATCGGCGAGGCCGTTCAGCGCGTGGTGCTCGGCGCACCAGTAGCGGTGGTAGCCAAGGCGGTCGGCGAGCCTCGCCAGCTCGATCGTGCGCTGGATGGCCTCGGCCGGCGACGTGGTGCCGATGATGGGCGACTGGTCGAGGATCGAAAGAGACAAGGTCATCGCGGTCGGCACCTCGGTGAAGCGAGCTGATGCAGAGTGGCACGCCTCGGCTCCAACCACAAAGCGACGTGGCGCGCCTCGATGGCTGCGGCAAGGCGTTGCTGCGACGGTTGACGAGGGTCAAGGCTTCCCGGCGTGGCGAGGGCTCAACTGCGGCGATACTCGCTGCAGGAGAGGAATGCCATGAAAGCCGCCGAGGTCATGTCCAAGGACGTCGTGACGGTCAATCCGGAAACGACCGTGAGAGCTATCGCCGAGCTGATGACGAAGCACCGCATCAGCGGCGTTCCCGTCGTCGATGCCGATGGCAAGCTGGTCGGCATCCTCAGCGAGACAGACCTCCTGCATCGTGCAGAGACCGGCACCGAGAGGCGCCGCAAGTGGTGGCTCGGCGCCCTGGTCGATGCCGACCGCCTGGCGCGAGAGTACGCGGCGGCACACGCGCGGAAAGCGGCCGACATCATGTCGACGCGCGTCGTCTCGGTGGATGCCGACATGGACCTCGGCGCGGTTGCCGATCTGCTCGAGAAGCGGAACCTGAAACGCGTGCCCGTGGTGCGCGACGGCCGGCTCGTCGGCATCATCACGCGCGGCGATCTCGTGCGGGCACTGGTTGCCCGGCAGGGTGCGGCCGCGTCTGGTGCCGGCGCGACCGGCGCCGACGGCGTGCTGGATGCCATCAAGCTCCGGATGCAGCGGGAATCGTGGCTCGATGCCTCGCTGATCAACATGAGCGTGGAGAACGGCGTCGTCGAGCTAACGGGTCTGGCCGCATCACCCGACCAGCGGCGCGCGCTGAGGCTGCTGGTCGAGGACACGCCGGGCGTCGCCCGGGTGCAGGACAACATGGGAGTGAAGCCGAGCGCGATGCACCTCTGACGCTTGGAATTCGCCCGCGCGAGTTTCGGGCCGCAGCGCTCCTCTGCCGGGAGCCGCGGCCCGAGTTTTTTCAAACCGCTGGACCGGGGCCATCTTCCTCTCCATTCTGCCGCGCCGAATTCACCGATAGAGCCGGACAAGGAGAACGCGGGCCATGGCCAACGCCTCGAGGGGTGCCGACATCGTTGCGCAGAGCCTGGAGCGGCTCGGTCACCGGACGGTTTTCACACTGTCCGGCAACCACATCATGTCGATCTTCGACGCGGCGCTGGAGGCCAAGCTCGACCTCTACCATACGCGGCACGAGGCGGCGGCCGTGCACATGGCCGATGCCTGGGGCCGGCTGACCGGCGAGCCCGGCATCGCGATGGTGACTGGCGGCCCAGGCCATGCGAACGCCGTCGGCGCGCTGTTCACAGCGCTCTCGGCCGAGAGCCCGATGGTGCTGCTGTCGGGACATGCGGCGACATGGGAGCTCGGACGCGGCGGCTTCCAGGAAATCCGGCAAGCCGACATGGCCGCGCCGGTGAGCAAGGCGTCGTGGACGGCAAAGTCGGCGGCCACGCTCGGCGAGGAGCTGGGCGAGGCCCTTCGCATCGCAAAGTCCGGAAGGCCAGGACCGGTCCATCTGTCGCTGCCGTCGGACCTCCTCGACGAGAAGGTGGAGGCGAACGCGATCCGATGGCCGGACGCGGGCAAGGTGCGCAACCCGGAGCCGTTGGCGCTGTCCGATCAGGCGGCCGACGCAGTGCTCGGCATCATGGCAGCCGCGAAGCGACCGGTGATCCTCGCGGGGCCGCACCTCTCGTCGCGGCGCGGCCGGGCGCTACTGGCTCGACTGCAGGACGCCACTGGCGCCCCCTACGCCGTGATCGAGAGCCCGCGAGGCGCCAACGACGCGACGCTTGGCGCCTTCGGCGACGTGGTGAAGCAGGCCGATCTCGTGGTGCTGCTCGGCAAGGCGCTCGATTTCACGCTCAAGTGGGCCAAGGCACCGGCGTTCGCGGACGGCGTGAAGGTGGTCTCGATCGATCCGGACGGAGCGCTCGTGGCGCGGGCGGCCAAAGAGAAAGGGGCGAATCTCGCTTTCGGCACCGTCGCCGACACTTTTGCCGCAGGCGAGAAGCTGGTGGTGCGAGCTGCGGCATCCAAGCGCAAGCCGGACATGGGCTGGCTCAGGGACTCGCGGGAGCTGATGGACGGTCGGCCCCAGGCCTGGGCCAGCCTCAAGGGCACGACGCCGGGCCGGCTGCACGCAGCCGAGGTGTTCCGCGCGCTGCGGCCGGTGGTGGCGCGCGACCCCGAGACGCTGCTCATCTGCGACGGCGGCGAGTTCGCGCAGTGGGGGCAGAGCCTGCTTCCGGTCGACAAGCGGCTGATCAACAGCGTGGCCGGCTCGATCGGCGGCTCGTTGCCGATGGCCATTGCCGGGCGTGTGCACAACGGCAAGGCGCCGGTGATCGCCGTGCTCGGCGACGGCACGTTCGGGTTCCACATGTCGGAGTTCGAGACGGCGGTGCGGCACAAGACGCCATTCGTCGCGATCCTCGGCAACGACGCCTGCTGGAACGCCGAGAGCCAAATCCAGAAGCGCGACTATGGCGAGGCGCGCATGCACGGCTGCGAGCTGCTGCCTGCCCGCTACGATCAGGTCGTGACAGCGCTCGGCGGGCACGGCGAGATGGTGGACAAGATCGAGGACCTGGTGCCAGCGGTGGAGCGGGCCCTCGCCTCGGGCAAACCCGCCTGCGTCAACGTGCAGGTGGAGTCGATCGCGGCGCCCATCATCCGCAAGTAGGTTGCCGCACCCAGGCGCCAGCGTCCGCTCTCGGCAAAAAGAGAATCATTCGAGGGCTTGGCCCGAAGGCTCGTTCGGCGCTAAATTGCGGCTACAACGGCGACATGATGCTGCCAAGCATGGGTAGCACCATGTCTCGCCCGAGCCGGTTGGAGAGTCGCACATGACAGAAGCCCAGAAGATTGCCCGCGCCCATCAACGCGTCCAGTCGATTACCGCTTTCTACATCCATGCGGCGGTGTTCGCGGTGGTGATGCCGGTGCTGTTCGCGCTCAACTTCACGGACCCCGAGTGGTGGGTGCACTGGCCCCTCGGTGGCTGGGGCCTCGGCCTCGTCGCGCATGGCTGGGCCGTGTTCGGCCCCGGCGCCGACCGGCTTCGCCGGTGGCAGCTGCGCAAGATCTACGAGATGAAGAGCCAGATGTAGAAGCGAGGTGGGCGCGCGGCCTCAAGCCGCGCGGCCCAACCTGATCCTCCAGGCATTGGCGCTGTCGCCCCAGTCCAGACGCTCGACCAGCTCGAGCGCAAGGTGCCGATTGTGAACGGCGAGCAAGCCTTCGAGCAGGCCGTTCCAAGCCTCCAGCACCGCGGGTGACTGGGGCGGCAGGCCGCGTACGAGTCGCCAGGATCGACGGCGCACCACGACCGAACCTTGCTGCGGCAAGGCTATGGCCTCGTCCCCATCCCCGGCTGCGAGACGCACGATCAACTCGGCGAAGGATTCGGGGCTGTCTCCCGAAAGGCCGAGCAGCGCGACCGTCTCGTGATAGAGCTGCGCGCCGATCAGCCGCCCGGTCGTACGGCCGATGTGTGCCGCCGACGCGGGCCCGAGCTGCTCGACGAGGCGGGGAAGACCCGACCGGACGTACTCCAGTGCATAGTTGCGCTCGGCTTTGGCGAGCCGCTCCGCCGGCCACTCGGCGGAGGGAAGCCGCGGAGCCGCCGCTGGATCGAAAGGCGGTGCCAGCTCGCCTGGCCGGAAGATCAGGCGCTCCTCCGGCGAGATCGGCTCGCCTCTCTCCCAGAAATAGCCGGCGAGGCCGTGCTGGCCGTCGGTGGTTTGCGCCGTACAGACGAAACCGAGGCGTGGATTGCCGAGACTCACGCCGTTCTGCGCGTACCATCCCCGAAGAAAAGCCCGCGACACCTCGCTCGGCACTCCGCATATGGCGGCGCCGGGATAAATCCAGCGCGGCGGCACGAAGTGCACCCAGGCCTTGGTGTCCGATTCCCGCATGAACTCGACGCGCACGCCGCCGACACTGTTCGAGAGATAGTGATAAGCGGCGCAGGCGACCGCATGCGGCATGTCCTGGAGGCCCAGCTTGGAGAAGCTCGGCAAGAATTTCTCATGGTGCTGATGGCGAAAGACGCGAAACACCCACTCGGCGGCCTCGGCAGCCGAGCAGCGCGAGACGAGCGTCAAGATCAAGCCGGTGAAGTAGGCGTGATGGAGCCGCGCCGTGGCGGTCATCTCGGCAGATTGTGTCACCGGCGTCTCGTGTGCTGGAATGTTGGGCTGCCCCGCTCGTGGCATCGCGGCTGGCAGCGTGCCGCCAGCATCGCCGCGCAATTGCAAAGTCTCTCGAGCGAAGTCAAGTGCCGGACGGACGGGCTCAGCGGCGGGCGGCTCGGGAGCGCACCGCCAAGGCTGCATCGAACGCGCGGGCGAACTCTTGCGAGCCGGGCTTCACGAGGTTCTGCTCCATGCGCGCCTCGAGAGCGGCGAGCAGCTCGGCGGACGTGCGGTCCTTGACGATCGGATTGCGATTGTAGGCCTTCTCGGTGAAGAAGTTCGCCGTCGGCACGTTGCGACCCGCCGGCTCCATCATGTCCAGCCCCGTCTGCGGCCCGGCGAGATTCATCAGCTCGATCTCGGCGCCGGAAAGGTTGGCGCGACCAGCCTTCTCCGCATGCTCGCGAATGCCGCGCAGCTTGATGGCCTGCAACCACGGACCGATGTCGGCGTCCAGGTTCAGAGCATGAATGCCGAGACCCTTCGGTGTACGAGCCAATGCGACGTGCTCGCTCCACTTGTTCGGCACAGCACGTGCGGCACGCTGCATGCGACGAACGGCAACTGCCTTGGCCGACAGCTCGGCGCGGGCGCGCGGCGTGGCCGCGGAACGGGCCAGTGCCGAGAGACGTGCAACAAAGCCATCGCCGTGCTTGACCAGCTCGTCGATGGAGTTCGCGCCGAGCAATTGCGCGTAGCCCAGCGCCGACGAGATCGGGCGGCCCTTCCGCGTCTCGGGATCGATGCCGGCCTGCATGTCGTAGGTGCCGCGTCCGCCAGTCTCCAGCGCGTACACACGGACGACCTGGTCTTTCGTCAAACCCAGCGCCAGCGCCTCCTCGGCATAGCGCCGCTTGAACGCGGCCTCCGTCGTGGGCGACGGCACGAAGCCGTACTGCTTGCGGGCATGCGCCAGAAAATCGGCCACGACAGGAGCCTCGTCCGGCGGCTCGGATGGACGCTCGGCGGCGATGATCTTGGCGACATCCGGCGGAAGCGGAGGACCGCGGTACTGAGGAGGTTGGACCGCGACGTAGTCCGCCTGCGTGAACGGCTGGCCGGCCGAGCGCTTCCGGCGGCGAGCCTCGCGCATCTCCTCGACGGTGCGCCAGTAGGCATCACTGGCCTGCACATGCTGGGCGCGGGCACGGAGATAAAGCACGTAGGCCCGCGTCTGGGCCTCGTCGAGACGCGCCGCGAGGGCCTCGCCGATTTGCTGGGCGACGGCGCCCGCCCCCGGCACACAGATCGCAACGCAAGCCGCCAGCGCGATGCCCAGTGGAGCCCAAACACGCGCGCGACGTCGTCCCACGGCTCTGATGCCTTTCGATCGCGACAGCGGCCCGATGCCGCGCTGGTGTTGCGACTGACTCATAAAAATGTGGGGCTGGCAAGGCGAAGGCGAATGGGAGTCGATCGCATCCGCATGCGGACGCTTCGTAGGCCTATCTCAACGGCGCTCGGCGGACTGGCGGTCGCCGCGGAGCGTGAACTGCAGCAGCAAGTTGCGCTGCAGCAACGAATTGAAATTGTTGTCCGAAATGAGCGTGAGAACGGTCTCGCCATTGGCGTCCCGGTGGGTGCCGAGGCCCTCCATGTTGTCGATCTCGCTCGACAGGTCCGCCTCCAGCAGGATCTCGCCGTCGAGATCGGCACCGGGCTTCACGGCCGCGGCCTCGATCAGCCGGAGCCGCATCTTGACTCCTTCCGTCCAGCGAAATCGCCGCTCCAGCACGAGCAAGGTGCCATCGGTCAGGGATGCGGCGTCGGTGATGTCGAAGCCGCCGTGGTCCGCGAGCGTCATGCGATGGGCCGTCTCGGCGACCCAAATCCAGCCGACATGCCGCGACGGGTCGCCCGGATAGCGCTCGGAAAATGCGACGACGCCGCCCTTGAATGGACCGCCTTTCATCACCGCGACGGCTTCGAATCCGGCGTTGGGCCGCATCCTGCGCGCTTCGTTCGGCAGCTTCAGATAGCGCGTGGGCGCCAGCAGCACGCCGTCGACGACCGGAAAAACGCCTATTCGATGGTTGCGCTCGAAGCCGATCAAGACGGTGCCACGCCTTGAGGCTCCCTCGAGCGGCGTCATGGATTCGGCATCCAGGTCGCGCTTCTTGTCGATGTGTCTGCCTTTGAGGGCACGCAGCGGTCCGATGCGGGCATTGGCTATACCCGCAGGTGCCTTGCCGCTGTAGCTCAGGTCGGCCCCGAGCCAGCTGCCCTCGTCGGACACGGCCATGAAGCGACGACCATCGGGGTCCACGGCGATGCCGGACCAGCCGCCGAATGACCCGTGCCTCGAGGAGAGGACCAGGCCGCCACGAAACTCAAGCTTGCCGTAAAGCT
>JBFWQN010000076.1:0-14103 GCA_050249405.1 Hyphomicrobiaceae bacterium
CCGGCAAAGCCGCAGCGCGTTTTCGAATCGGGCGCGATTCTGCTCTATCTCGCCGAGAAGTTCGGGGCCTTCCTGCCGAAGGATGCCTCGAAGCGCACCGAGGCGCTGAATTGGCTGTTCTGGCAGATGGGCAGTGCACCCTACCTCGGCGGCGGCTTCGGCCACTTTTACGCCTACGCGCCCGAGAAGTGGGAATATCCGATCAACCGCTTCGCCATGGAGACCAAGCGCCAGCTCGATGTGCTCGACCGGCATCTGGCCGCGAATGCCTACATGGCGGGTGACGAGTACTCGATCGCCGACATGGCCATCTGGCCCTGGTATGGCGCGCTGGCGAAGGGCCTTCTCTACGGCGGTGGCGAGTTCCTCTCCGTGCAGGACTACAAGAACGTCCAGCGCTGGACGGACGCCATCGCCGAGCGCCCGGCGGTGAAACGGGGCCGGATGGTCAACCGCATTCAGGGCGATCCGGCGAGCCAGCTGCACGAGCGTCACGACGCGTCCGATTTCAGCAACAAGACGCAGGACAAGATCGGCGGTTGAGCCTCACGCGGCGGGGAGGGTCACGCCCGGTCGCCATCCCCGCTGCGTAGCCACTTCGTGCGTGCCTTGCGGCAGTGTGCCGCTACACTGCTCGGGCCACGAGACGTGGCCAAGCACGAAGGAGGAGCGCATGCAGTTCCACAGGCGGGCCCCAGCCCTGGCCGCGGCAATCGCTGCCGCGGCGGTCCTCGGCGGACCAGCCGATGCCCAGTCACCCGGACAGAACGAGGCGCCGCTCACCGAGAAGTGGGCGCCGTCCGAATGGGGGCCCGACGACAAGGTGGGCGCGCCCAATCGCACCACCGCGGCCATGGTGCTGAAGGCCGCGGGCCTCGTGAAGAAGGGCAAAGTGGCGACGCTCGGCAAAGTCTATGCGTCGGACGCGCCGGCCTTCGGCTCGCGAAGCTGGAAGCTGGTCATTCCAGGAATGCCGACGGGTGGCCCGTTCGGCGGCCAGCAGCTCGTCTACAACGACGAGCTCGTGACCGCCGAGCTCGGCCAGATCGGCACCCAGTTCGACGGGCCGGGCCACATCGGCGTCATCACGTCGAAGGGCAAGTTCTACTACAATGGCCGCTTCCTCGGGGACAAAGGCATCGATGCCAATGGCCTGGGCCCGCTCGGCGTCGAGCATGTCGCTCAGAAGGGCTTCGTCTGCCGGGGCGTGCTGCTCGATGCCGTGGCGTTGCGGGGCGGCCAGCTGCCGGTGCCGAAGGAGAACAGCGCCAGCGATCCGGGCATCATCACCGCCAAGGACGTCGAGGAGATGGTGACGCGCCAGGGAATCGCGCCGATCGGCGAAGGTGACTGCGTCTTCCTGCACACCGGCCACGGCAACATCTGGGATCCCAAGAAGTGGGACACCTTCGATGCCGACGAGAAGCGCAAACGCGTCGCCCAGTTCAATGCCGGCGAGCCGGGTTTCGGCATCTCGGCCTGCGAGCATCTGGCGGAGCGCAAGATCATCCTGACCGGCGCCGACACCTGGGCCGTCGAGGCGGTGGGCAAGGGCGGCGGCGGCGAGACCCCGCAGCCGTTCGAGTGTCACATCAAGCTGCAGACGAAGCGGGGCATCTGGAACATCGAGAACCTGGACCTGACGCAGCTCGTCGAGGACAAGGCCTACGAGTTCCTGTTCGTCTGGTCGCCGCTCAAGATGAAGGGTGCGACCGGCTCGCCGGGCAATCCCGTGGCGCTCTACTGAGGCAGCCGCCGAAGGGTCGCCGGCCGGCTCGGACGGGCCGCCGGCGGTCCGGCGATCCGTCGCCAGGGCGCGCCAACGAGACCGCTTGGCAGCTTGGCGTGGACCCGTCACATTGGCGCATCCCACCCATTCAGCGGCGTTTGCGCGCCCATCCACGGAGCGAACCCTCATGGCGACCACCAACGAAGCCGACGTCGTCGTCGTCGGAGCCGGTAACGCGGCCTGCTCGGCGGCCATGGCCGCACGGGAGCAAGGTGCGAAGGTCATCATGCTGGAGGCCGCCCCCCGCGAGGAGCGTGGCGGCAACTCGACCTACACGGCCGGCGCCTTGCGTCTCGTCTACAACGACGCCGAGGACGTGAAATCGCTGGTCGACCTGTCGGAGGCGGAGCTCGCCGTCCGCGATTTCGGCACCTACACCGAGGAGCAGTATTTCGACGACATGTACCGGATGACCCGGTACCGCACCGACCCCGAGCTTTGCGATATCCTGGTCAAGAACTCGACCGATACCTGGCGCTGGTGGAAGAAGCACGGCGTCAAGTTCCAGACGAGCGAGGGCCGGCAGGCATTCAAGGTCGACGGCAAGTTCAAGTTCTGGGGCGGGCTCTGCGTGGAGACCTGGGGCGGCGGCCACGGGCTGATCGATACCGAGCATGCGATCTGCGAGAAGAACGGCATCGACATCCGCTACGAGACGGCCGGCCACTCCTTGATCACCGATGCGGACGGTCGCGTCATCGGCGTGACGGCGCGGCACAAGGGCAAGAAGTTCGACATCAAGTGCGGCTCGGTCGTGCTGGCCTGCGGCGGCTTCGAGTCGAACGCGGAGATGCGCTGCCGCTACATGGGCCCCGGCTGGGAGCTGGCCAAGGTGCGCGGCACCAAGTTCAACACCGGCGGCGGCATCCAGATGGCGCTCGACATCGGCGCCATGCCGCACGGTCACTGGTCGTCGGGTCATGCCGTCGGCTGGGACTTCAACGCGCCGCCCTTCGGCGACCTGACGGTCGGCGACAACTTCCAGAAGCACAGCTATCCGCTGGGCATCATGGTCAACGCCACGGGCCGCCGCTTCGTCGACGAGGGCTACGATTTCCGCAACTACACCTACGCGAAGTACGGGCACGTCATCAAAGACCAGCCGGACATGATGGCCTGGCAGATCTTCGACAAGAAGGTCCTGCACATGCTGCGCGGCGAGTACCGCATCAAGCGCATGACCAAGGTCTCGGCCGATACGCTCGAGGAGCTGGTCACGAAGCTCGAGGGTGTGGATGCCAAGGCAGCTCTGGCCGAGATCAAGGCCTACAATGCGGCCGTGATGACGGATGTGCCGTTCAATCCCGCCGTCAAGGACGGGCGCGGCACGCGCGGCCTTGCCGTCGCGAAGACCAACTGGGCCAACGTGCTCGACGAGGCGCCCTTCGAGGCCTACCAGGTGACCTGCGGCCTCACCTTCACGTTCGGCGGCTTGAAGATCACCAACGGCTGCGAGGTGGAGCACACCGACGGCTTCGCCATTCCGGGGCTCTACGCGGCAGGCGAGCTGGTGGGCGGCCTCTTCTATCACAACTATCCGGGCGGCACGGGCCTGACCTCCGGCGCCGTGTTCGGCAAGATCGCCGGCGAGGGCGCTGGCGCCTACGCGCTCGGCAAGGCACAGCGCGCGGGCTGAGTGTTTAACGGGCCGCGGCCGGAGGATGGGCGCCCGCCCTGCCCCGGCCGTCCTTGCCACGTTACCCGATTGAGTCACGAGCGGGAGGACGGCACGACGCTGAGCGTGCCGTCCGTCTCCAGCACGACAGCCGCCGCCGCCACGGGCTCCTCGATGCCGCTCGAGCGCAAGGCGGCCAGCACCTCCGAGCGCGTCACCCGCTGGCGCTTCATCGCCTGCTCGAGGAAGCGGCCTTCGCGCAACAGCAGAGTCGGCTCGGACTTCACGGCGCTTTCGATCGCGGTCGATCGCGTAGAGAGCCACGCGATCATGAACTGCAGGCCGATCAGAAGGGCCAGTGCCAGCACGCCTTCCGCAAGGGCCACATCCTTGCTCAGCAGCACCGTGGCCAGGGTCGAGCCGAGCGCCACCGTCACCACGAGATCGAAGGCGTTGAGCTTCGAGAGGGTGCGCTTGCCCGATATGCGCAGGAGGATCACGAGCGAGGCGTAGGCGAGCGCGCCCACGACCAGCGTTCGGAGAAGGCCGGACCAGCCGTCGAAAAACATGGCCGTCGACATCGCAAGCTCCTCGATGGCCTGCCTTCCCCAAAAGGGCAGCGATAGCTCCTGTCGTTTCCGTGAACCGCCGTCGGGCGCCATCGTTCCGGCGCAGCCGTGCATGGCGCCCGGCCGCTCAGGCGCCGGAATAAACCCGGTGCACCCTGCGGCCGAGACGTGTCAGCAACTCGTAGCCGATGGTGCCGGCACGATCGGTCAGGTCGTCGATGGTGGTGCGGCTGCCGAGAACCTCGACCCAAGCGCCGCGGCAGGCTCCGCGCGGGGCCACGTCAGTCACGTCGACCGTGATGAGGTCCATCGAGACGCGGCCGACCACGGGCACCGGCTGCTCGCCGATATGCCCGACCGGGCCGGGCTTGCCGCTCGGGCTGGAGAGGGCCCGCAGGAAGCCGTCCGCATACCCGCAGGCAATGGTGGCCACGCGCGAATCGCGGGTTGCCGTGAAGCTGGCGCCATAGCCGATCGGCTCGCCGGCCCTGACGTCGCGCACCTGGAGAATGCGGGCTTGCAGCCGCACGACCCAGCGCATCGGGCTCGGCTCGCCCTCCACCACACGCCCGCCATAGAGCGCGATGCCGGGCCGGACCACGTCGAAGTGGTAGTCGGGCCCGAGAAAGACACCACCCGAATTCGCCAGACTGGCAAGCGCCTCCGGCAGCCGCTTGCGCAGGGCATTGAAGCGCGCGAGCTGCAGCGCGTTCATCGGGTGCCCGGGCACATCGGCGCACGCGAGGTGACTCATCACGAGCGAGAGATCCAGCCGGGAGAGGAGGCCGCTCTCCGCCCCAGCCAATTGCTCGACCTCGCCGGCCGAGAGGCCAAGCCGGTGCATGCCCGTGTCCAGATGCAACGCCGCGCCGAGCCGGCGACCCGTTGCCTCGCACCACGCGGCCCACTCGCGGACCTCGTCGAGGCTGGACAGGCAAGGCCGGAGGTCGAAGCCGGTATAGTGGGCCGCAGCACCGGGCAGCAGCCCGTCGAGCACGTAGATGGTCGCGCCCGGATGCGCCTGGCGGACGAGGCGGGCCTCCGTCAGCGTGGCGACGAAAAAGATGCGGCAGCCCTGGTCGGCAAGAGCGCGGGCGATCTGCTCGAGGCCCAGGCCGTAGGCATCGGCCTTGATGACGCCGGCGCATTCGGCATTGCCGGAGGCGCGGTTCAGCATGTCCCAGTTCTCGCGTAGCGCTGCGAGATCGATCGTCAGCACGGCGCGGGCGTCGGGCGGGATGGCGTGGGGATCGCGAATCACGAGCAGGCCTCCATGGCGCCGAGCCAGCATAGCAGCCTGTCCGGCTCGGCCCCAGCCGCCCTCGCCTCGCCTCGCCTCGCCTCGCCTCCCTCCCACGTCGGCGGATAGCCACTGGCCCGGCAGCAAAGTGCGAGGAATGAGGATCGGTAAAGCATTGTTAGGGGATTTGCGGAATGCTTCCGCATCGAACAGGCGATCGCCACCTGGAGAGCCGCATGCCCCGCTCGCCACTGCCGTCGGAGCGCCGTGCCTTCGGACGGCGCGAGAGCTTCATTCATGCGTTCGCCAAGCTGCCTGGCCGAGGCAGCGAGCCGTGCATCGTGCGCAATTTTTCCGATACCGGGGCCCTGATCGCCTTCGCCGAGGATTTCGAGGTGCCGGCGCGCTTCCGCCTCGTCATCGAGGCGAAATCCATCGAGGTCATGTGCGAGGTGCGCCGCAGGCTCGGCGATCAGGTGGGCGTGAGCTTCGTCGATGCGGGCGATACCGGCGAGCGGCTGCTCGATGAGGCAGTCCCCGGCGTGCTCGCGCCGACGCTGCCGGAGTTCCCGCCCGCGCCCGCCCGTCCGCTCTCCAGCCTCTTGTCGATGACGCTCGTGACCGTGGTGCCGGCGGCGGACGTGCGCCGCCTGATGCGCGGCTGATCGCGGCCGCCGGCGTCGTCTCCTGCGTGTCGGCTACTCGTGCCGCTCGGGCAGGTACTGGTCCTGCGCGAGGTCGGAGAAGCGCGTGAAGGCGCCCTCGAAGGCCAGCGTGACGGTGCCGACGGGGCCGTGGCGCTGCTTGCCGATGATCACCTCGGCCTTGCCCGCCACCTGCTGCATCTTTTCGAACCACGTCTGGAACTCGGCCGTGCCCTCCGATGGCTTGGCCCGCTCGACATAGTATTCCTCGCGGAAGACGAACATCACGACATCGGCGTCCTGCTCGATCGAGCCCGATTCGCGCAGGTCCGACAGCTGCGGGCGCTTGTCCTCGCGTTGCTCGACCTGACGCGAGAGCTGCGAGAGCGCAATGATCGGCACCGTGAGCTCCTTGGCCAGCGCCTTGAGGCCCGTCGTGATCTCGGTGATCTCCTGCACGCGCCCCTGCGATGCGCGCCCGGCCGAGCCCGTGAGGAGCTGCAGGTAGTCGACGATGAGGACGTCGAGGCCCTTCTGCCGCTTGAGCTTGCGCGCCCGGGCGGCGAGCTGGGCGATCGAGATGCCACCGGTCTGGTCGATATAGAGCGGGCAGCGCGACATCTCCTGCGAGGCGAGCACGAGCTTGCGGAACTCCTCCTCGCTGATCTCGCCGCGCCTGATCTTCGACGACGAGATCTCGGCCTGCTCGGCGAGAATACGCGTCGCGAGCTGCTCCGCCGACATCTCGAGCGAGAAGAAGCCGACCACGCCGCCGTCCGCGGTCTTCATCGAGCCGTCCGCCTGCTGCTCGGTGCGGAAGGCCTTGGCGATGTTGTAGGCGATGTTGGTCGCGAGCGAGGTTTTGCCCATCGAGGGACGGCCAGCGAGGATGATCAGGTCGGAGGATTGCAGTCCGCCCATCCGCTGGTCGAGGTCGCGCAGACCCGTCGAGATGCCGGAGAGCCCTCCCTGCCGCTGGAAGGCGTTGTTGGCCATCTCGACGGCGTTGGTCAGCGCCTGCGAGAACGTCAGGAAGCCTTGGCCGTACTTGCCCTGCTCGGCCAGGCCGAACAGGCGCGACTCGGCCTCCTGGATCTGCTCGACAGGCGGAAAATCGACCGGTGAATCGTAGGCGACGTTGACCAGATCCTCGCCGATCAGGATCAGCTGACGCCGGATGGCGAGGTCGTAGATGGTGCGCGCGTACTCGACCGCGTTGATGATGGTGGTGGCATTGGCGGCGAGACGGCCGAGGTATTGCGGCACGGTCATCTGCTGGTCGATCGGCTCGGCGTTCTCGAAGAACGTGCGCAGCGTGATCGGGGTGGCCTGCTTGCCTGAGCCGATCAGCTTGGAGGCCGTCTCGTAGATGGCCGAGTGCAGCGGATCGAAGAAGTGCTCGGCCCTGAGGAACGAGGAAACGCGGTCCTGCGCCTCGTTGTTGACAAGGATGGCGCCGAGCAGCGCCTGCTCCGCGTCGATGTTGTGGGGAGCGGCGCGGAAGACCTGAGCGTCCTCGGCCTCGGGGGGCGCCGCCGGCGCGGCACGTCTCGTCGTGGTGTTTGCCATGCGTCGAGCGATAGCCGATTCGCCCCGGCGCAAGAGGGGGTACGGGTGTCGTCCCCACCGACGCTCCCCGCTATCAACATGCTGCGCAGGCGGAGCTTGCGTGATGCCGAAATGTCGTGGCCGCGGACCATGACGCACGAGCCGCCGGAGCGCCGGCCCAGAACCGGCTGAGCACCGGCTGAGCACCGGCGCGGCGCTACTCGCCGGCCATGCGGGCGCTGCTCGCCGCCATCGCCGTCCGGTCGCCATCGAGGAGCGCCCGCTCGGTGACCGACATGTAGTCGCGAACGATCGGCAGCGTCTCCAGCCTGCGCGTGAGCTGGATCTGGACGACCACGAGATTCTGGTAGCGAAAGGCGCACTCCGAGCCCGCAAGGTAGAATTCCCACATGCGGCAGAAACGCTCGCCGCGAAGACGTGTCGCCTCGTCCCAATGAGCGAGGAAGCGTTCCCGCCAATGGCGCAGCGTCAGCGCGTAGTGGAGCCGCAGCACCTCGATGTCGGTGACCACCAGTCCACTCCGCTCGATGGCGGGCAGGACCTCGGACAGCGCCGGGATGTAGCCGCCGGGGAAGATGTGGCGGGCGATGAAGGCGTTGGTGGCGGCCGGCCCATCGGCGCGGCCGATGTAGTGGACGAGGGCCACGCCGTCCTCGGCGAGGAGATCGCGCACCCGCTCGAAGAACGTGCCGTAGTGATTGATGCCGACGTGCTCGAACATGCCGACCGATACGATGCGGTCGAAGCGGCCCTGCAAGTGCCGGTAGTCGGTGAGGCTGAAGCGCACGCGCCTGTCCAGCCCGCGCTTGGCCGCCCAGTCCCGTGCATAGGCAAGCTGCTCGGTGGAGAGTGTGATGCCGTGCGCCTCGCAGCCGGTCATCGTCGCGAGGTTGAGCGCGAGACCGCCCCACCCCGAGCCGATGTCGAGCAGCCGATGCTGCTCGTCGAGCTCGAGCTTGGCGGCGATATGGCGGATCTTGGCGCGCTGGGCCTCGTCGAGGTCGGTTTCGGGCTTCTGAAAATAGGCGCAGGAGTATTGGCGCTCGGGGTCGAGAAACAGATCGTAGAGCTCACCGTCGATGTCGTAGTGGTGAGCCACATTGCGCCGCGCACGCGATGCGGGATTGAACTGGGAAATGCGCCGCGTGAGATAGCGCAGGCCGTCGGCGGCGATCGACCAGCGCGGCAGCGGATGTTGCGTGGCATTGCCGAGGAGCAGCGCCAGCAGGTCGTAGATGCGCCCTTCCAGCATGACGAGGCGCCCATCCATGTAGGCCTCGCCCGCAGCAAGATTCGGATTGAGCGCGAGCTGCCGTTCCAGGCGGTGGTCGGCCAACCTCATGGCGACCCGCGGAGCGCTGCCGTCGCCGAAGCGGTGGATGCTGCCGTCGCACGTCACTACCGAGAGTGTTCCGTGGGCGACGATTCGGTCGATGAGGTACTCAAGCGGCTTGAACATGGGCACGGTCTCTGCGAATGACCCCCCAGCAACCGCGCGCCGTCCCGCCAAGTGCGCGGCTTTCCGACGCACCTATTAATTCTCAAACGCATCGTCAGATCAAGTGGTCCTTGTACCCTTGCCGAATGGCCAGGGTGAGCGCCTCAACGACCCTTGCGCCGGCAGTGGAGGCGGCGTGCGCCGCCACCGCCGAGGGCATAGCTCATTCCGGCATGTCGGGTTGCTCGCCGAGGCCGGGCGCCTGCTGCTCGTAGTCCTGGTCCTCGCTGAAGGTCTCGATATCGAGCTCCTCGTCACGCACGACCGTCACGTCCTCGCCGCGAGCCTGCCGATCGGCCTCGTCGGTCGACCGGGCAACGTTGAGCGTCGCCTTGACCGTGACCTCAGGGTGAAGCTGCAGCTTGATCTCGTGCAGGCCGAGCGCCTTGATCGGCTTGTCGAGCAGCACCTGCCGCCGATCGATGGAGAAGCCGCCTGCCGTGATGACCTCGGCAATGTCGCGGGTCGAGACGGAGCCGTAGAGCTGGCCCGTATCGCCGGCCTGCCGGATGGCGACGAACGTCTGCCCCTCCAGCTTGGTCGAAACCGCCTCGGCTTCCTTCTTGAGCTCGAGGTTGCGTGCCTCGAGGTGCACGCGCTGGCTATCGAACTGCTTGCGGTTCTCGTCCGTGGCGCGGAGCGCCTTGCCCTGCGGCAGCAGGAAGTTGCGGGCATAGCCGTCCTTCACACGGACGACGTCTCCCATCTGGCCGAGCCGGCCGATGCGCTCGAGGAGGATGACGTGCATAGGGAGTTCCTTTCGGTTTGGAAGCAGGCAACGGGCGGCCGGAGCCGCAAATCAGGTGGCAGGTGGCGTGGGCGGCACTGGCGGGGCCGGCCCTCCGTCCTCGGGCAGGTCGGGGCGGCGGTACCACATCAGCGGCTCGAGGATGGCGAGGAGCGCAATGACGAGCGCTGCCCAGGAATTGAACAGGATCAGCCCCAGGTAGACGCCCCACAGCACGAACGCGCGGGCGGCCATGCCCTGCGTCGCATAGTGGATGATGGCGAGGCCCATCAGCAGGTAGGCGAGCAGGAAGGCGCCGACGAAGCCTGTGGCGAGCAGGCTCGGCACGTCCGGCAGCAGCGACGCCGCCGCGATCGCCAGGGCAAGGCCGAGGCCGAAGCCGCGCGGAAAGCGCATCAGCCTTACGTCGGGCCAGGGCCGCGTGAGGTGTCCCGAGATCCGCATGATCTTGCCGCCGAGCCACAGGTTCAGCAGGAAGCCACCGAGCCACAGTGTGGCCGTGCCCGCCGGCAGCGCGTGCAGCAGCATGCCCGCGAGCGCGGTCCTTTCGGCATCGCCCAGCCCATCGCCGCCGAGGCCAGGGAGCTGCTTCTCCAGCATGCGGTCGACCAGCTCCCGCATCATCGTGCGCAGCGCCTCCAGGTCGGCGCCGAGCAGGAGGATGGAGACGAGCGACAAGGCACCGGCGA
This sequence comes from Hyphomicrobiaceae bacterium, assembly GCA_050249405.1. GTDB lineage: Bacteria > Pseudomonadota > Alphaproteobacteria > Rhizobiales > Hyphomicrobiaceae. The sequence continues at coordinate 10,362 of JBFWQN010000076.1, forward strand.
TCACCGTCGCCACGGCGACGATGCGGCCGATCGGATACCACTGGAGCGGGGGCGGTGAGCCCGGCGGCAAGGGCGCCGTGAGCGCTGCGGGACGGCTCAGCATCACGAGATAGCACAACGTGACGAGCGGCAGTCCCTGGCTCAGCATGAAAACGAAGCCGGTTCGCGCGCCGAGGATCATGCTCGTGACGACGGCACTGGTCGCGGCGGCGATGGCGGCTGACACCCAGCCCCAGCCGAGGCCCGCCAGATAGGACGGGAGGGGAGCCAGAAAGAAGAGGATGACGCGGCCCGTCATGCCTCCCGCACCGGCGGAGGCAAAGAGAAGCGCGGTCGCGAGGCCCGCGGCCAGGCCGAAGGGAATCGAGGGTGGCATGCGAAGCTGTCCCGCTCTGTGGCGGTTAGGGGCGGCACTTGCGGCCGCCCCAACCCGTCTGGATGCTTGGCGCCGCTGCCGGCGCCTACTTGATCACGTAGGGCAGGAGGCCCAGGAAACGGGCCCGCTTGATGGCCCGGGCGAGCTCGCGCTGCTTCTTGGCCGAGACGGCCGTGATGCGGCTCGGCACGATCTTGCCCCGCTCGGAGACGTAACGGCCGAGAAGCCGCACGTCCTTGTAGTCGATCTTCGGAGCATTGGCGCCCGAGAACGGGCACGTCTTGCGCCGGCGGTGGAACGGACGACGCGGTGCTGCCCCGCCGCCTGCTGCTGCTGGCTCGGCCATCAGGTCCTCTCCGTCTGGGGCGGGCGTGGCCCGCGGTCGCCACCGAAGCCGCCCTCACGCGGAGGACGATCGCCACCCTCGCGCGGCGGCCTGTCGCCGCCGCGGAAGCCGCCGCCGCCCTCGCGAGGCGGACGGTCGCCACGGTCGCCGCCCCGGAATCCGCCACCACCCTCGCGGGGAGGACGGTCGCCGCGCGGACCGCGGTCGCCGCGGAAGCCGCCGCGATCGCGGCCGAAGCCACCACGCTCGCCGCGGTCGCCCCGCTCGTCGCGGTCGCTCTTGCGCATCTGGATGCTGGGCTCGGCCTCGTGCTCCTCGACGCGCACGGTCAGGAACCGGAGCACGTCGGTGGAGATCCCCATGCGCCGCTCCATCTCGTTGATGGCCGCGGGCGGCGCATCGATGTTGAGGAGTGTGTAATGCGCCTTGCGGTTCTTCTTGATCTTGTAGGTGAGCGAGCGCAGTCCCCAGTACTCGGTCTTAGTGACCTTGCCCTGGAGCTCCTCGATCACCTGGGTGAATTCCTTGGTCAGCGCCTCGACCTGTGTCTGCGACACGTCTTGGCGCGCAAGGAAAACATGCTCGTAGAGCGGCATGCCCTGGCCTTCCTTCCATGTTGTCCGCGCCGGCGCCAAGCCTCTATCGGGCCGCCCGTGCGAGATGCGGGGAAGGCCCAATGCGACCCAAAGAGCGGAGACACGGGGAGCCGGGCGGAGCCCATTGTGGCGCTGCCGGGCACGAGGCCTGCCAACACCACGCTCCCGTTCAGCCTCCAGCCGGAACGGGTGACGGCGGCGTTATAGCCCATCCCGCCACCGGGACAAGGAAAAATAGCGGCTCGGGCTGGGAAAGGCGTCCGCCTTCGCGTGACGTCGAAGGCGGAATTCGGCAGCCGAGCCGTCTGGGGCACTCGGTCGCCGCTCGCGGGGTCAAGACGGGGGATTGCTCCAAGGCACCGCTTCGCGCCGGGCGTGCCGATGGTGTATGCGATACCCGAGACGGGGCCAATCCGCTGGCGTACGGCGCCGCCGCGCCGCATGCGGGCACGAGGGAGCGAGAGCCATGCATCCGCTGCTGACCATCGTTCTTGCCGCTGGCAAGGGCACGCGCATGAAATCGTCGGTGCCGAAGGTGCTGCATCCGATCGCCGGCCTGCCCATGGTGGGGCACGTCCTGCGCGCGGCGCGCTCCGCGGGCTCGGGCGTTACCGCCCTCGTGGTCGGCCCCGGCATGGAGGGCGTTGCCCGCGAGGCGCGCCGGGAGACGGACGAGCTCGACGTGTTCGTCCAGGAGGAGCAGCTCGGCACAGGCCACGCCGTGCTCGCAGCCCGCCGCCTGATCGAGCGGCACAAGGGCGATGTGCTGGTCGTATACGGGGATACCCCGCTCATCACCGGGCAGACACTGAAGAGGCTCCGTGCCGCCCTCGATGGGGCGGCGGTCGCCGTCCTCGGGTTCGAGGCTGCCGATCCGACAGGCTACGGCCGGCTGCTGACGGACACGGCCGGGAGCCTGCTGGCCATCCGCGAGGAGAAGGAGGCGAGTGCCGCCGAGCGGGCCGTCCGCTTCTGCAACTCGGGCGTGATGGCCTTCCGGACGCCGTCGCTGCTCTCGATCCTCGACCGGATCACCAATGCCAACGCCAAGGGCGAGTTCTACCTGACCGACGCGGTGGAGATCGCCCGCGCCGACGGGCTCGGCGCCGCGGCCGTTGCCTGTCCGGAGCGCGAGGTCATGGGCGTCAACTCGCGCGATCAGCTGGCCGTCGCAGAGGGCCTCTGGCAAGCCGCCCGCCGGCTCGAGGTGATGGCCGGTGGCGCGACGCTCATTGCTCCCGAGACGGTCTGGCTCGCCTACGACACGGAGATCGGCCGCGACGTGACGATCGAGCCGAACGTGTTCTTCGGTCCGGGTGTCAGGATCGAGGACGGGGTCATCGTCAAGGCCAACACGCATATCCAGGGCTTCGATGCCAAGAGCCGCGAGGGCGTGGTGATCCGCGCCGGAGCCGAGATCGGCCCGTTCGCCCGCATCCGCCCCGGAGCCGACATCGGGCCGGACGTGCACATCGGCAACTTCGTCGAGGTGAAGAACGCCAAGATGGAGAAGGGCGCCAAGGCCAACCATCTGGCCTATATCGGGGACGGCCGCGTGGGCGTCGGCGCCAACATCGGCGCGGGCACGATCTTCTGCAACTACGACGGCTTCTTCAAGCATCACACCGACGTCGGCAATGGTGCCTTCATCGGCTCCAACTCGTCGCTGGTGGCGCCCGTCCGCATCGGCGCCGGGGCCTATGTCGCCTCGGGCAGCGTGGTGACGAAGGACGTCGCCGCCGAGGCTCTCGCCATCACCCGGCCCGAGCAGGCCGAGCGGCCGGGCTGGGCCGCCAAGTTTCGCACTCTGATGCAGCGACGGAAGGCAGGGAAGGCGGCGGAGTGAGCGGCTTCGGGCGGGCGGGGCGGAGCGTGCGGATCGATCATACAACGTGAGTTGAACGTCCTACGGACGGTTGCTACGAGGGCTTCAAGGGGGCCGAATCAGGTCTCGGGCAAGTGTCGAGCGACGGTCTCGAGCCTTCCGGCACAAGGTGGTCGGCTTCTTGCACTGGCCGGCTTCTGGCAGAGATTTGATGCGCCATTCCGTCCTTGAAACGGATTGCAGCGCGGGTCTGAACCACGCGAGGGGGATGCAGCATGTGCGGCATTGTCGGAATTCTGGGCAAGCAGCCGGTCGCCGTCGATCTCGTCGATGCGCTCCGCAGGCTCGAGTATCGCGGCTATGACTCGGCAGGCGTCGCCACGGTCGAGAACGGGCATCTCGAGCGGCGCAGGGCCGAGGGCAAGCTGCGCAATCTCTCGGACAAGCTGGCGCGCGAGCCGCTGAGCGGCCTCGCCGGCATCGGCCACACGCGCTGGGCCACCCACGGCGCCCCGAGCGAGCGCAACGCGCACCCGCACATGTCCGAGAACGTCTCGGTCGTGCACAACGGCATCATCGAGAACTTCCGCGACTTGCGC
>JBFWQN010000077.1:0-14100 GCA_050249405.1 Hyphomicrobiaceae bacterium
CGCCCGCGAAAGGGGCTACGCCGTGCGCGCGGTGATGACCCGGGCCGCCGCCGAGTTCGTGACGCCGCTGTCGGTCGGCGCACTGACCGGCGACCGGGTGTTCAGCGACTTGTTCAGCCACGACGACGAGCGCGAGATCGGACACATCCGGCTGTCCCGCGAGGCCGACCTGATCGTCGTCGCACCTGCGACGGCCGACTTGATGGCCAAGATGGCCGGCGGCCACGCCGACGATCTGGCTACGGCCGTACTGCTCGCCACCGATAAGCCGGTGCTGATCGCGCCCGCAATGAACCCCTACATGTGGCGCCATCCCGCGACCCGCCGGAACGCTGCGCTGCTCGCCGCCGATGGCATCGCCATGGTCGGCCCCAACACCGGCGAGATGGCCGAGCGCGGCGAGGCTGGCCCGGGCCGCATGGCCGAGCCCGCCGAGATCCTGGCCGCCATCGAGGCGCGTCTCGCGCCCGCTCCCTCGGGGCTGCTGGCACCGCCGCCGCTCGTGACGCCGCCCGGCACCGAGCTCTCGCGAGGGCGCCCCCTCGCAGGCCGCCACGTCATCGTCACCTCCGGTCCGACGCACGAGCCCATCGACCCCGTCCGCTACATCGCCAACCGTTCGTCGGGAAAGCAGGGCCACGCCATCGCGGCCGCGGCAGCGGCGCTCGGCGCGCGCGTGACGCTGGTCTCTGGCCCGACCGGCGTCGCCGATCCGCCCGGCGTGGACGTCGTCCACATCGAGACCGCGCGCGAGATGCTGGACGCGGTGACGGCCTCGCTGCCCGCCGATTGCGCCATCTTCGCTGCCGCGGTCGCCGACTGGCGCGTCGCCAGCGCCTCGGCCGAGAAGATCAAGAAGGACGGCAAGCGTAGCACGCCGCGGCTCGATCTCGTCGAGAACCCGGACATCCTGCGCACGGTGGCGCACGAGCCGCCGGGACAGCGCCCACCGCTGGTCATCGGTTTTGCCGCCGAGACCGAGAACGTCGTCGCCTACGCCCAGAGGAAGCGCAAATCCAAGGGCTGCGACTGGATCGTCGCCAACGACGTCAGCCCGGAGACGGGCATCATGGGCGGCGACCGCAACACCGTGCACCTCGTCACGGCCGACGGCGTCGAGAGCTGGCCGGAGATGGACAAGGCCGCCGTCGCCGAGGCGCTGGTGGAGCGGGCGGCGCGCCATCTCGCGAACGAGACGGCGAGCGTCTGATGGCCTCCGCGCCTGCAACGGGAAGGCCTCGTCCGCAAATCAAGGTCATGCGCCTGCCCCATGCCGCGGGATTACCGCTTCCTGCCTACCAGACCGAGGCGGCGGCGGGGCTCGATCTGATGGCCGCTTTGCCTGCCGATGCGCCGCTGACCCTCGCCCCCGGGGCTCGCACGCTGGTGCCCACCGGCCTCGTGCTCGAGCTGCCCGCCGGCTTCGAGGCCCAGGTACGGCCCCGCTCCGGTTTGGCCATGCGTCATGGCGTGACGGTGCTGAACAGTCCCGGCACCATCGACGCCGACTATCGCGGAGAGGTCCAGGTCATCCTCGTCAACCTCGGTGACGCGGCCTTCACGATCGTGCGTGGCGAGCGCATTGCGCAACTCGTGGTGGCGCCCGTCCTCATGGCGACGCTGGTCGAGGTGGCGGCCGTCGAGGCCACGGCCCGCGGCACTGGCGGCTTCGGCTCCACGGGCACCGCCACCCAGAGCCGGTCCGAGCCGAAGAAAGCGAAGAGCGCCGCCAATTCGCGCCCCGCACTGCAAAAAAAGCCGGCTTCCCAAGGCGTTCGCGGAAAGAAAATGCGCGGCGGCGGCTGAGCCGACCAAGCCTTCGCTACCGTGCCCGCTTGTCGCACCGCCCGCGACCGGCGATACCATTGGCCAGGACGTTCGACAGCGACACGCCACGGCACCAGCGGAGGCAGACCCATGACCAGCTCGACCGAGATCAAGACGCTCGCAGCCGTCGGCAAACCGGGGCGGGGCAAGGTCTATGACAACATCGCCGAGACCATCGCCAATACGCCGCTGGTGCGCCTGAAGCGGCTCGGCGCGCAGGCCGGCGCCAAGGCGGAAATCCTGCTGAAGCTCGAGTTCTTCAATCCGCTGCAGTCGGTGAAGGACCGCATCGGCGTCTCGATGATCGACACGCTCGAGGCCTCAGGCAAGCTGAAGCCGGGCGGCACGCTGGTCGAGCCGACGTCGGGCAACACCGGCATCGGGCTCGCGTTCGTGGCGGCGTCGCGCGGCTACAAGCTGATCCTGACGATGCCCGAGTCGATGTCCATCGAGCGGCGCAAGATCCTGGCCTATCTCGGCGCCGAGATCGTGCTGACCCCGCGCGAGAAGGGCATGAAAGGCGCCATCGCCGAGGCCGAGGCCATCGCGGCCCGCACACCGGGCGCCATCATCCCGGCCCAGTTCGACAATCCGTCGAACCCGCTGGTCCACGAGAGGACCACGGCCGAGGAAATCTGGAATGACACCGGCGGCAAGATCGATGCGCTGGTCGTGGGCGTCGGCACGGGTGGCACGCTGACCGGCTGCGCGCGCGTGCTGAAGCCACGCCGGCCGGGCCTCAAGGTGTTCGCGGTCGAGCCGACGGCGAGCCCTGTTCTGTCCGGCGGCCAGCCCTCCCCGCACAAGATCCAGGGCATCGGCGCCGGCTTCGTCCCGTCGATCCTCGATCGCAGCCTGATCGACGAGGTGATCACGGTGCCGAACGACATGGCCTTCGAGGTGGCGCGCACGCTGGCCAAGGTCGAAGGCATCCCGGGCGGCATCTCGACCGGCGCCAACGTGGCCGCCGCGCTGACGGTCGCCGCGCGCGACGACATGGCCGGCAAGACCATCGTCACCTTCTCGCCGTCGTTCGCCGAGCGCTATCTCTCGACCGAGCTGTTCCCTCAGGGCTGAGCCAGGTCTCGGCTGAGGAACAGGGTGCCGGCGACGGGCGTGTCGTAGTAGGGCGCGCACGGCACGAACCCGAGGCGGCGGTAGAGTATGGCCGCCTCGGTCATGGTCGGCAGCGTGTCGAGCCGGATCTCGCCGTAGCCGAGGCGGTGCGCCTCGTCGAGCATGGCCTCGCCGAGGCGGCGACCGAGGCCACTGCCTCGCGCCTCGGGGACGACGTAGAGGCGCTTCATCTCGCAAACGCCGGCCACGAGCGGGCGCAAGGCGACGCAGCCCGCGGCCTTGCCATCGGCGCCGCGTGCGAGCAGCAGGGCGCCGTCCGGCGGTGCATAGCTTCCGGGCAGCGCCGCCAGCTCGGCCTCGAACCCCTGGTAGGCGAGGTCCACGGGCAGCGAGTCCGCGTAGGCCCGCATGAGACCGGCCACGTCCGCGATATCGGCACCACTGTGGGCGCGCGCAATCTCGTAGTGCCGGTTCGGCATCGTCATCCTCCGAGGTCCGGCGCCGCATGCTGGACGGGCGCCCGTGCCGGCGTATGATCTCGCCGGGCGCCTACGACTTCAGCTTTCATCGGAGCCATCGCCATGATCACGGCCATCGTTCGCTTCAAGCTGCCGGACACCGTCAAGCTCGCCGATGCCGAGAAGATGTTCCGCGGCTCGGCCCCGAAGTACGAGGGGCTCGCCGGCCTCGTCCGCAAATACTACCTGTTCGACGAGGCGAGCCATACCGGCGGCGGCGTCTATCTCTGGGAGAGCCGCGCGGCGGCCGACAGGGTCTACAACGCCGACTGGAGGAAGATGATCGCGGATCGCTATGGCGCGCCGCCCGAGATCAGCTACTTCGAGAGTCCGGTAATCGTCGACAACGCAGGGCGGAAGGCGCAGGCGGCCGAATAGCCGCCGGCCGCCGGCAATCCCTCATGGCCCGCTACCGGCACACCCGGTTTCCCTTTGTCCGCCCGCGAGAGCTGGAAGGCGGCAGGCGACGTGTGCCGGTGCTCATCGTCGGCGCCGGCCCGGTGGGGCTGGCGCTCGCGATCGATCTCGCGCTGCACGGCATCGCGTCCGTTCTCGTCGATGACGGCGACACGGTCTCGGTTGGCTCCCGCGCCATCTGCTGGTCGAAGCGCACGCTCGAGATCTTCGATCGCCTGGGCGTTGCCGGGCGCATGGTTGCAAAGGGCGTGACCTGGAAAGTCGGCCGCCTCTTCCACGGCGACCGCGAGGTCTACAATTTCGATCTGCTGCCCGAGCCCGGCCACAAGCATCCGGCCTTCGTCAACCTGCAGCAATACTACGTGGAAGAGTATCTGATCGATCGTGCCCACGCGTTCCCCGAGCTCATCGATCTGCGATTCAAGTCGAGGCTCGTCGCACTCGAGAAGTCCCCCGGATGCATGGAGGCCGTGATCGAGACGCCGGAGGGCCGCTATTCGCTCGACTGCGATTGGCTCGTCGCGTGCGACGGCGTGCGCAGCACGGTGCGCGGGCTTCTGGGGTTGGACTTCATCGGACAGACCTTCGAGGAGCGGTTCCTCATCACCGACATCGAGATGCAGGCCGATTTCCCGCCGGAGCGGCGTTTCTGGTTCGATCCACCATTCCACGACGGCCAATCGGCGCTCCTCCACAAGCAGCCGGACGACATCTGGCGCATCGATCTGCAGCTCGGACCGGACGCCGATCCCGAAAAAGAGAAACGCCTGGAGAATGTCGTCCCGCGCATCCGCGCCATCGTGGGCGAGCGGCCGTTCGAGATCGACTGGGTCTCGGTCTACACCTTCCAGTGCCGCCGCCTCGAGCGCTTCGTGCATGGGCGTGTGATCTTCGCTGGCGACAGCGCCCATATCGTCTCGCCATTTGGCGCCCGCGGCGGCAACGGTGGCATCCAGGACGTGGACAACCTCGCCTGGAAGCTCGCGGCTGTGCTCGACGGCCGGGCGCCTGACCGGCTGATCGAAAGCTACGACGAGGAGCGCATCCGCGGCGCCGACGAGAACCTTCTGAACTCTGCCCGCTCTACCACCTTCATGACGCCGAAATCCGAGATGGAGCGCATTCTCCGCGAGGAGGTGCTGGCGCTGGCACGAACGGAGCCGTTCGCCCGCCGCCTCGTCAACTCGGGCCGGCTGTCGGTGCCGTGCTCGCTCGCGGGGCTGTCGCATCTCACACCCGACGAGTCCGTTTTCGGCGAGGCCGGCCTGCCTCCCGGCTCGGCCTGCGCCGATGCGCCGGTCCGCCGCGTGTCCGGCGGCCAATCCGGCTGGCTCCTCGACGAGATGAAGGGCGAGATGCTGGTACTGGCACTCGGCAGGCCCGCAGCCGTGCCTCGCGGCGTTCCGCAGCTCGTCGTCGTGCCTGAAGGGGCAATCGCGCCGGCGCCGGACGGCCACACATACGTCGTCGACTGTCAAAGCATGGTCGCGGCGCGCTACGGATGGCACGAGGGCGCCGCTTACCTGATCCGCCCCGACCAGCACGTCGCCGCGCGATTCCTCCGGCCTTCGGAGACGGCCATCGCCGCGGCACTCGACCGCGCGCTCGGGAGGGCACCGGCATGAGCGACGGCGGCAAGGCCGACCCCCTCGACACGTCCTTCCGCCTCGGTACACGCGGCGACGACGTCTACGCCGCGTTGATCGAGGCCCACCGCGGCCTCGACGAAACGGAAAGCAGTCGTCTGAACGCGCGGCTCGCGCTGCTGCTCGCCAATCAGGTGGGCGACGCCGAAGCCGTGCTGGCGGCCATCGCTCGCGCACGGCAGGCAATCTCCCCGCATCGATCTGATGAAGGATAGTCGGCGGTCCGGTTGCCACCGGTGGACCCGCATCCGAAGTCTGGGCGTTTGCAGTGCTGCACGTGCGGACCCATATGCAGGGTCCGGATCGGCATCCGGCCATGGCGCAGCAGCATTTCCGGCGCCAGCAGTTTGGCGCCGCAGCAGATGGCAAAGGCTTTGACACCGATGCTCGACTATCGCCGCATTCCCGCGCGCATCGCTGACGCCTGGGCCCGGCTCCTCGAGACGCGCGAGGAGGCCGTCGCGGCGAGCGATGTGGCCGAGCGGGCGGCAGCCGAGGCGCCTGTCATCTGGCTCGTCGGCAAGGTGCAGTCGGGCAAAAGCTCCATCGTCCGCGCCATCACGGGCGCCACCGAGGCCGAGGTCGGCTCCGGCTTCCGGCCCTGCACGCGCACGGCGCGCATTTTCGATTTTCCGGCCGAGGCGCCGGTGATCCGCTTTCTCGACACGCGGGGGCTGGGCGAGGTGGGCTACGATCCCGCGCAGGACTTGAGCATCTCCGAGTCCAAGGCGCATTTGCTGCTGGTCGTCATGCGCGCCATGGATCACCAGCAGCACGGCATCGTCGAGGCTGTCTCCGCTGTCCGCCGCCGTCATCCCGAATGGCCTATCGTGGTGGCCCAGACCTGCCTCCACGACGCATATCCCCCCGGCATGGGCCATCTCTTGCCCTACCCGTACGACGAGCAGGGCGAGACGGCCGACCAGCGCATTCCCGAGGCTCTGGCGCGTAGCCTCTCGCATCAGCGCGCACTCTTTGCTTCCGTCGCCGGCTCGCCCCCGAGGTTCGTTCCGATCGATCTCACGCAGGCCGAGGATGGGCTCGAGCCGCGCAGCTATGGTCTGGACGCCCTGACCTCGGCCATCGTCGAGGCCGCCCCGCGCTCGATCGCGAGCCTCGTCGGCGAGATGCGGTCATCGACGCGAAGCCGCGCGCTCCGGCGTGCCAATCCGCTCATTCTGGGCCATGCGGCCGCCGCTGCGGCGGCCGACGTCGTTCCGCTCGCCGGGGTCATCGCCGTGCCGGGCGTGCAGGCCCGCCTTCTCCACGCCCTGGCGACGCAGCACGGCATCGCCTGGGACCGTCGGACCATCGCCGAGTTCGGCGCCTGCCTCGGCGCGAGCGTGCTGACCAGGCTAGCCACGGGCTTCGGCATCCGGCAACTCGTCAAGCTGGTGCCCGTCTACGGGCAGACGGTCGGCGCCACGGCCGCCGCTGCGACCAGCTTCGCCACGACCTATGCACTGGGCCGAGCCGGCGTCGAGTTTCTGGCACGGCGCGAGCGTGGCGAGGACAATCCCGCCGCCGTCGCCGCTGCCTATCGCGAAGGCCTGGAGAAAGCCTTCGGTCTGGCGCGCGAGCGCGGGCTCGGCGGCGCTCCGGACGCGCGGCCGCAGCCGCCGGGCGACGAAAGGCGGCCCGATGGGGCGCGATAGTCTCAGAGCCTACGTCGGTGTTGCCGCCATCGTGGCCGGCATTCTCATCCCTTTGCTCGTGCTGGCGCCGCTCGGCTGGCTGTGGCTCTGGCAGCGCGGCTACGCTCTCTATTTCCTCGGCGGGATGCTGGTGGTCTCGCTGGGCGTCGCCGGAGCACGGGCATGGCTGATCAGCCGAATCGCACGCGAGCTTGATACGGCCCGGTTGACGGAGGAGGCGGAGCGCCTCGCCGGCTCGCCTCGCGAGACGGCCGCACGCGATGCCGTCGAGCGTCTCGCCCGCGATGTCGACCCGGAGCGGATCACCGATCGCGAGTCGCTCGCCACCCTTGCCATCGAGACCGTCGAGGCCGTGGCCCGCCAGATGCACCCCGGACTCGAGCATCCGGTCTGGAATTTCACCGTGCCCGAGGCCCTGACGCTGATCGAGCGTGTGAGCCAGCGGCTGAGGCCAATGGTGATCGAGAGCGTCCCGCTCGGTGACCGGCTGACGGTCGGCCAGGCGATGCGCCTCTACGAATGGCGCGGCCTGATCGACGTCGCCACGCGTGCCTACGATATCTACCGCCTGCTTCGCCTCGCCAATCCGGCCGCCGCCGTGACCCAGGAGATCCGCGAGCGGCTGAGCAAGCATATGTATCAGGGGCTCCGCGAGGAGCTGGCGCGGCGGCTGCTCGGCGCCTACGTGCGCGAGGTCGGTCGCGCGGCCATCGATCTCTACAGCGGCCGTCTCGCCGTGCCGAAGCCCGAGGCCGATTTCGCCGCCGCCGAGACGGCCGACAGCGAGGCGCCGCTCCGCATACTCCTCGCGGGCCAGTCCGGCAGTGGCAAGTCCAGCCTCGTCAACGCTCTGTCCGCTGAGGTCAAGGCGGCGGCCGACGCGCTGCCGCAGACGCGAGCCTTCACCAGCTACGAGGTGCAGCGCGAAGGCCTGCCGCCGGTGGTCTTGATCGACAGCCCGGGCCTCGCACGCACCGAGGACACCGGGACGATCGCCGCCCGGGCCGCCGAGTGCGACGTGCTCGTCTGGGTCGCCGCCGCCGACCGGCCGGACCGCGCCTTGGATCGCGCGGCGCTCGAGAGCGTCCGCCGCCACATCGCGCAGCATCCCGATCGCCCCGAGCCGCCGGTGCTCGTGGTGCTCACTCACATCGACCGGCTGCGGCCATTCCAGGAATGGAGCCCGCCTTACGACATCGCCGCGCCGGACGGCGCCAAGTCGCGCTCGATCCGGGCGGCCATCGATGCCGCCGCCGAGGATCTCGCCCGCCCCGTCGCATCCATTGTGCCGGTTTGCGCCTCTCCCGAGCGCGGCTCGTACAATGTCGAGCTCGTTTGGGCCCGCATCGCCGAGGTGCTGCCGGCTGCGAAAAGTGCCCAGCTCGTCCGCCGCATCGCCGGCGCCAGGGCCGGCGGGCTCGATTGGCGCCGTGTCGTCGGGCAGGCCGTGAGCGCCGGTAGGCTCGCTGCCGACGTGCTGATGCGCGGCGGCAAGAGCGGATGAATGCGAGGAGTGCGGTCTATACCCCCAGGTAGCGCTCGACCACGTCAGGCGCGGCATCGAGCTCGGCTAGCGTGCCGGTGAACCGCGCGGCTCCCGTCTCCAGCACCAGCACGCGATCGGCAAAGGCCCGCACGAAACCCGGGTTCTGCTCCGAGACGACGAGCGCCAGCCCACGCCGCTTGAGCACGACGATGGCCTCCGCGATGCGGTCGAGGATGACCGGCGCCAGCCCTTCGGACGGCTCGTCGAGCAGGAGCAGCCGTGGATTTCCCATCAGCGTCCGCGCGATCGCGAGCATCTGCTGCTCGCCGCCCGAGAGATGCCCGGCCCGGCGCTGCGCGATGGCCGCGAGCGGCGGGAAGAGCTCCCTGATCTCGGCCTCGCTCCAGGCATGGCCGTCGGCCGGCCCGCGCCGCCCGACGGCGAGGTTCTCGGCCACCGTGAGTCCAGCGAAGATGCGCCGGTCCTCCGGCACGTAGCCGATGCCGGCCTGTGCGATGCGATGGGTCGGCAGCGTCTCGATGCGACGGCCGTCGAAGGTGATCCGTCCGCTGCGCGCGACCTCCAGCCCCATCACGGCCTTCAGTGTCGTCGACTTGCCCGCGCCGTTGCGGCCGAGCAGCACAAGCGCCTCGCCCCTCGCGACCTGGAACGAGACATTCGACAGCGCCAGCGCATGGCCGTAGCGCGCCTCGAGCCCGGCGACCTCGAGCAAGGGCAGCGTTTTGGGCTCAGCGTGCCCGGTCCCCGTCATGACCGCCCCCGTGGCGCGGCACCGACATGGCCGAGATAAACCTCGCGCACCTGCGCGTTGGCCCGGATCTCGTCCGGTGGGCCTTCCGCAATGAGCTTGCCCCGGCTCATGACCAGCACGCGCTCCGCATGCCGGAAAACCACCCCCATGTCATGCTCGGTGAAGAGGATGGCCGCCCCCCGCGCACGCGCTGCGCCGACGGCGAGCTCCATCAGCGCGCCCCGCTCGGCCCCGGCCATTCCCGCCGTCGGCTCGTCCATCAGCAGGAGGCGCGGTGCGTTGGCGAGCGCCACCGCGAGCTCCACGCGCTTCAAGTCTCCGTAGGCGAGAGTCGCGCAGATTCGATCGGCGATCGCTCCGAGCCCGGCATCGGCGATGAGCTGCGACGTCTCGGGTGCGTCGAGCGCCGGCATCCGTCGCAGACTGAAGAGGTGGCGGGGTTGGCGACGGGCCGCCATCACCGCAACGGCCAGGTTCTCGCGCACGCTCATGGTGGCGAAGGTCGCAGTGATCTGGAACGTCCGCGCGACACCCATCTCCCAGAGGCGCCGGGGCCCCTCGCCGGTGACCTCGCGGCCGGCCACCAGCACTCGCCCCCTATCGGGCTTCAGCTGCCCGTTGACGAGGTTGAACGTCGTCGTCTTGCCGGCGCCGTTGGGCCCGATCAGCGCCACCACCTCGCCCGGTGCCACCGCGAACGAGACCCCATCGACGGCCCTGAAGCCACCGAACGCCCGCGCGAGCCCCTGCACCTCGAGAGCCTTCCCTCCCGTCATCGCGCCGGCCTCGGCCCGAGCCACTGCCCGAGCGTGCCGGTGATGCCGCGCGGGAACACCAGTGTCAGCGCCACGATCACGGCGCCGAGCACAGCCTGCCAATAGGGCGTCGTGCGCGTGATCCAGTCGGAGAGCAGCGTGAACGCGAAGGCCCCGACCAGCGGCCCGGCGAGTGTCTCGACGCCGCCCAGCAGCACCATCACGAGCGCATCGACGGAGCGCGGGATGGCAAGGACGTCGGGCGCCAGCGAGCCCTTGGAGAAGACGTAAAGGGCCCCCGCCAGCCCCGCCACCGTTCCCGACAGCACGAAGGCGGCTGCGCGCATTGTCCCCGTATCGATGCCCGAGGCTTCGGCACGGCGCGCATGATCCCTGGCAGCTCTCAGCGCATAGCCGAACGGTGCGTGTGCGAGCCGCCAGACCGCCGCTGCGACCGCTCCGGTCACCAGGACGACGAGCAGATAATAGGCCCGCTTGTCCGCCAGCAGGGGCGGCGGCCATACGCCGACCAGCCCGTTGGAGCCACCCGTCACCGCGTCCCATTGAAAGGCGACGGCCCAGGCGATCTGCGCGAAGGCGAGCGTCAGCATGGCGAGCGCGATGCCGGAGGCCCTGAGCGCCAGCCGGCCGATCAGCGCTGCCAGCAGCCCCGCGAGCCCGATGCCGGCCAGCACCGCCAACGGAAACGACGCTCCTCCGAGCGCCGCCAGCGCCGCGCCGTAGGCGCCCGCCCCGAAATAGGCCGCATGCCCGAACGAGGCCATGCCGCCCCATCCCATGAGAATCGACAGGCTCGCCGCCAGCAGGGCGAAAACGGCGACATCCGTCATCAACACCAGCGCGTAGCGGTCCACCAGCGCCGGCAGCAGCAGCGCCACGCCGAGCAGGAGCCCCGCGCTGGCCCACATGGCAAAGCCCGGCACCGGCAGCGGCCGGGCGGCCGAGCCCGCCCCGCGCTGCTCCGCCGGCTCGGCTCCGAGCAGTCCGTGAGGCCGCCACAACAGCACGCCCGCCATGACCACGAACTCGGCGACGAGCGTAAGCTTGGTGAAGGAGACCGAGAGCCCGAGGACGGTCACCGTGCCGAGGCCGATGCACCAGGCCTTCACCACCGAGATCAGCACCGCCGCCAGATAGGCGCCCGGAATGCTGCCGAGCCCGCCGACCACGGTCACCACGAATATGTCGGCGATGATGGAAAGGTCCATGCCGAGGCTCGCCGGCTCCCGCGGTAGCGCCAGCGCGCCCGCGAGGCCTGCCAGAAATGCGCCGAGCGCCAGCACGCCCGAGAAGAGCACGGCCTGATCGATCCCGAGCGCGGCGGTCATCTCGCGGTCCTCGGTCGCGGCGCGCACCTTGAGACCCCACGATGTTCGCGCGAGCAGCCACCACACCGCCCCGAGCATGGCCGGCCCGACCAGCAGGAGGAACGCGTCGTAGAGCGGAAGCCGCTTGCCGAGAACGGAGAGGCTGCCCGTCATGCCGGGAGGGCGCGGCCCGAGGATGTCCTCCGGTCCCCATAGCCACAACACGGCATCCCGCACGATCAGCACGATGCCGAAAGTGGCGACGAGTTGCAGAAGCTCCGGCGCCTGGTAGAGCCTGCGGAGCACAAGAAGCTCCATCACGAGCCCGACCGCCGCCACCGCGAGCCCTGCCCCGATCGCCCCGCCCCAGAAGCCGAGCGAGCCGCCACCGAGCCGCTCGTTCAGCGTCACCGCCGCGTAGGCGCCGAGCATGTAGAGCGAGCCGTGCGCGAAGTTGACGATGCGCGTCACGCCGAAAATGAGCGTGAGCCCCAGCGCCACAAGGAACAGCAGCGACGCGCTCGCGAGCCCGTTCAGGGTCTGGATGAGAAGGGTGGCGAGCATGGAGCCGTCGGTTGCCGTATGCGGGGGATCGCCGGTTGCGCGAGAAGGCTTGCCCGATCACAGCGACCGGCGCAATCCTCGCCCGACGCGGTGCGGCAGCCGATTTTGCTCACGAAGGGACAATCCATGCTCGAACGCAAGCTCGCCGGTAAGGTCGCCGTCGTAACCGGCGCCGCGCGTGGGCTCGGGCGTGGCTATGCCCTTCGCCTGGCCGGCCTCGGGGCCGACGTTGCAATCATCGACCGCAACCTCAAGGCAGCGGATGTCTACGAGTTCGAGCGGGCTGAGCTGACCGCCGCCACGGTGATGGCCGAATGTGAGGCGAAGGGCGTGCGGGCCATCGGCCTCGAGGTCGACCTCACCCGGCGGGAAGCGACCGTGGCCGCCATCGACGAGATCGTCGGCCGGCTCGGCCGCGTCGACATTGCCGTGTGCAACGCCGGCGGCGGCACCGTCACCTTCGCCGACGAGCGCCAGCCGGCGACCGGCAGCAACGATACCCGTGACGTGGTGACCAGCGGCACTGCGGCCGACTGCGACGAGGCCATGCTGACCCGCGTCCTCGACATCAATCTGAAGACGACCATGTACACCTGCATGGCCGTGGCGCCGCATATGAAGCGGCAGCGGTCGGGCAAGATCGTCACCGTCTCGTCGACCGCGGGCGTGGACGCCAAGGGCGGCTATTTTCCCTACGGCACGGCCAAGGCCGCGATCATCCACTACACGAGGGCCCTCGCTCAGGAGCTCGGCCCCTTCAACATCAACGTCAACTCCATTGCTCCGGGCATCATCCGCACCGGCCGGCTCGGCGACCGCTCGCACATGGCAGGCGAGATCGCGCTCCGCCGCGAAGGCACCGTCGAGGACTGCGCCAAGGTGGTCGAGTTCCTGGCGACGGACCTTTCGGACTACGTGACCGGCCGCACCATCGTCATCGACGGCGGCATGCTGCGGTAAGCGCGCGCCCTACCGCTTCCAGCTCTGCTTGATGATGTCCGAAGCCTTCTCCGCGACCATGATCGTCGCCGGATGGATGTTCGACGACGGCACCATCGGCATCACCGAGGCATCGACCACGCGAAGCCCCTCGAGCCCGCGCACCTTCAGATCCGGCGATGTCACGGCTCGCTCGTCGCTCCCCATCCGGCAGGTGCCGCACGGGTGGTAGACGGTCGAGGCGTTGTTCCTCACGTACTCCTTGAAATCGTCGTCGGTCCTGACCTCGGGCCCCGGCATGTACTGCTCGTCGATCAGCGACTTGTAGGGCTCGGTGTCGGCGATCTGCCTGGCGATGCGCCAGCCGGCGAGCATCATCCGCCAATCCTCGTCGTGCGTCATGTAGTTGGCCTGGATGCGCGGCGGGAAGCGGCCCTCGCTGTCGCGCAGCCTGATCTCGCCGCGGCTGTGCGGACGGCAGACGCAGAAGTTGAACATGAAGCCCGGGAACTCGTGCAGCCCCGCCTTGAAGGCGCCCTCCGTCGAGAAGTTGGCGGCCTGGAACTGCAGATCGGGCACCGGCTCCGACGGTCGCGACTTGACGAACATCGTCGCCTCCGTGGCGCCGACGGCGAGCTGGCCCGACTGCTTGAGCACGTAGTCCATCACCATTTTCGCCGACTGGCCCCACTTGCGTGAGACCTCGTTCAGCGTGCCCGGGATTTTCGTCTTGAACACCATGCGGGCCATCAGGTGGTCCTGCAGGTCCTTGCCGACGCCCGGCAGGTCGTGATGCACGTCGACGCTCATGGTCCGCAGCTCCGACGCCGGGCCGATTCCCGAGGCGAGCAGGAGCACCGGCGAGTTGATCGAGCCGCCGGACAGGATCACCTCGCGCCGCGCGCCGATCCGTTTACGTTTGCCGTTCTCCTCGACCTCGACGCCGACCGTCCGCTTGCCGTCGAGCAGAATTCTGACGGCCTGTGTGCCGGTCTTCAGGTGCAGGTTGGGCCGTTTCAGGTTCGGTTTCAGATAGCCGACGGCGGTCGAGACGCGCCGCCACTTCCGCACGTTGAGCTGCACGAAGCCCACGCCTTCGATCTTCTCGCCGTTGAA
>JBFWQN010000078.1:0-14100 GCA_050249405.1 Hyphomicrobiaceae bacterium
ACAACGGATGTCTTATCATGCATTGGGTTTCTTCCAAATACGCGTCGCCTGAGTCTCGGCTAGTATGAAGTCGAGCACGTCACTACTGAGTTGGCGGGACTCGAAGCAACCAGCCATTTTGCACATATTTCTCCGCAAACAGTATTCAGCCATCCCCGGTATCGCATCGTTGCTACTCCTTCGTAACACCTTCAAACATCACAACGTTCTCTTGTGCCGAACTCAAGCGAAGGGGGAGTATCTCCTGGTATTCTGGAGAATTATACCAATTCCGCGTGGCATCGATCGAAGGGAACTCGATAAGTAGTATCCTGTTGGGCCTCCACCCAGGCCCGTTGGTCGCTTCAATGACTTCGACGTTGTTGGTACGGGCAAGGAGTTTGCCGCCAAATGCGACGAGTGTCCCGAAGGCCTTCTCGCTATACAGCTTTATTGCCTCAGGATCGGTCCTCGGCCCCGGATCAAACAGCACATAGCCGACCATCCTCACCTCCACCACCACACCCTGGAAACACTCCGCCTATGTCCGCACACAGAGGTGATCCGGTCAAGTCTTCGAGCCCGTTTGTGTAGCTAGCTCGTGATATGTCGCCTGTTCGTAGCTCGTGAAGTGTCGTGTCCGAGGGTGCACCTCCTGATGGGGAGGGCACGATGGGTACGGCATCCATTCACGAGGGTGTACGTCGGATGCGTTTTGCCAATCTTCTGGATCGTCAGGAGCGGGGTGAGATCACCCAGGACGACGCGGCGGAGATGCTGGGCATCTCGGTGCGGACATTTCAGCGCTGGCGGGATGGCTTCGCGAGCGAGGGGGATGCCGGGCTCGCCGACCGGCGCCTCGGGCGGCCCTCCGGCAAGCGGGCCGCGCAGGAGGAGCTGGAGCGGATGCTGGGCCTCTACCGGGACAAGTATGCCGACTTCACGGTGCAGCATTTTCACGAGCATCTGGTGAAGCGACACAACTACGTGCTGGGCTACACGGTGACGAAGCGGGCGCTGCATGCGGCGGGCCTGGTGCGGAAGGCACCGAAGCGCTCGGCCCATCGCAAGAAGCGGCCGCGACGGCCGATGCGGGGCATGCTGTTGCATCAGGACGGCTCGCGGCATGCCTGGCTCGAGGGCCGGCCGGCGCTGGATCTCATCGTGACTCTCGATGACGCGACCAGCGAGATTTACGCGATGCAGCTGGTCGAGGAGGAAGGCACGGCCTCGACCTTTGCCGCCTTGCGCGAGGTGGTGGCCGCGCAGGGCCTGTTCTGCTCGCTCTACACGGACCGCGGCAGCCATTACTTCATGACGCCCAAGGCCGGCGAGCCGGTGTCGAAAGGGCAGCTGACGCAGGTGGGCCGCGCGCTCGCGCAACTGGGGATCGAGCACATCGCGGCCTACTCGCCGGAAGCGCGCGGACGCTCGGAGCGGGCCTTCAGGACGTTGCAGGACCGGCTGCCGAAGGAGCTGAGGCTCGCCGGCATCACGACGGTCGAGGCGGCCAATGCCTGGCTTCGCACCCATTATATTGTCGCGCACAACGAGCAGTTTGCGATCGAGCCCGAGCAGGAGGGCTCGGCGTTCGTGCCCGACAGGCATGAGGCCTGGCGCGAGGTCCTGTGCGCGATCGAGGAGCGGGTGGTGGCAGGCGACAACACGATCGCCTGGAACAGGCGGCGCCTGCAGCTGCCCGAAAGCCGCCTGCGGCCCCACTTCGTCAAGGCGACAGTTGCCGTGCACGTCTACCCGGACGCGACGCTGAGCGTGTTCTGGGGCCCGCACCGCCTCGCCGCGTTCGCGGCCGACGGCAGCGCGATCGCACCGCCGGAGCCGGCCTCAGCCCCGACGCGCCCGAGCCCGCCAGCGTGCTCGAAGGCGTCAAGGACAAGCCCCAGAGGGGCGCGCAAGGGCGCGTCCTTGACGCCTTCTGCGCGCGCTGCCGTCGGAAAAGCGCGGGTCGGGACGAAGGAACGGGCTTCAAGTCGAACCAAGGAACCGACGGGACGACGCGCTGCCGCGAGCCGTGCGGCTGCGCCATGACCTCACCCGGGCGCGGCGGTGCTCGCCTTCCTGCCGCGTGCCCGGTTCTGCCCCAAGCAAGGCGACAGATCACGAGCTACAGAAACACGACAACTTCACGCGCTATGGACAGTCTTCGAGCCCGTTTGTGCGCGTAGCGATTGCTTCGGCGACGTCCGCAATCTCCGCTTCTCCACCGTACGGCACGCACGAAGTTAGCCGAGGCTAAACGGTGGCTCAGTGTCATTCACGTCGCCCCACGACCGTCATGCCGTTCACCGACGTTCCGGCAGCCTCCCCCCGATAGGCGACCGTCGTCAATGACGGGAATCCGAGCAAGTCGCCGCCCCTCATCCTAACCTTCTCCCCGTTGAAGCGCAGACAACGGGGAGAAGGGACGAGCTCCATCGCGCCGCTTCTGTGCGTGGCCACCAGTCGACATCGCGCGTCTGCCGTCCCGTAGGGACCATGCCGCCGCGCTCGTGCTTTTGTGACAGTTCCGGCCACGGCTGGCGCCGACGACCCTCGCCCGCCCTCCGCCGTCCTATCCCCGCCCCCGGTACGGCGCCACGCCTTGCTCCGGCAGCCAGATGCCGGCGGGGGGTGTGCCGGTCTGCCAGAAGACGTCGATGGGGATGCCGCCGCGCGGATACCAGTAGCCGCCGATGCGCAGGAAATGCGGCTCGATGGTC
Source organism: Hyphomicrobiaceae bacterium (assembly GCA_050249405.1). Taxonomy (GTDB): domain Bacteria; phylum Pseudomonadota; class Alphaproteobacteria; order Rhizobiales; family Hyphomicrobiaceae. The sequence goes on from JBFWQN010000078.1 coordinate 2,700, forward strand.
GCCGCGATGCGCTTGCCGATGGCGACCGTGCAGTCCTCGTGGAAGGCGCCGTGATTGCGGAAGGCGCCGAGGTAGAGCTTCAGCGACTTCGATTCGACCAGCCACGACTTCGGCACGTAGTCGATGACGAGGTGCGCGAAGTCGGGCTGCCCCGTCACCGGGCAGAGCGAGGTGAACTCGGGCGCCGTGAAGCGTGCGACGTAGTGGGTGTCGGCGTGCGGGTTGGGCACGCGCTCGAGCACGGCCGCCTCCGGGCTGTCCGGCAAGGCGACCTGCCGGCCGAGCTGCGATGCGCCGGCGGCTCTTCTCGCGGCCATGGGACGCCTCACGCCGGCTCGAGGCCGATACGCTCGTCGCGGCGGCGGATCCACCAGACCAGCGGCAGCGACAGCAGCACCATCCAGGCCTTGCCGACGACCTGGCCCAACAGGAAATCGAGGCTGCCGAAAGCGAGCTGCAGAAACAGCATCGAATCGACGACGAGCCCGACGACGCTCGATGCCAGCACCGCCAGCACCAGCCCGCGGCGTTGCAATGGGGTGAACACGGCGAGGTCGGCGAGCTCGGCGACCAGGAAAGCCGCGGCCGAGGCCACGACCAGCTTCGGTGGGGCCACGAGCGCCGACAGCAGGGCACCCGCGAGGATCGCCGCGACGGCCGCCGCCACGCCGAGCCGCCGCTGCACGAGATCGCGCAGCACCAGCGCGAGGCCGATCATGAGCACGCCCGAGGGCGCCATCAGGCCCGGCCCGACCGGCACCAGGCACGGGCCGTTCGGCACGCACTTGGTGCCGACGTTGCCGATCAGCCAGTTGGCGGCGGGGATGGTGAGCGCGAAGAGGACGAGGAAGGCGAGGCCTTCTGCACGGCGGCGGCCGGGCATGCGATATCTCCGATTTCTAGAGCGCAACGAGATGGCGCGCTGCGGGCGAGGAGCCCGCGGTTGTCGACAGCCCCTCCTACGACATCTGCGATCGGCGCGGTAGAGGCCCGAAGCTCCGGTCTTGCAGGCCGCATGGGCATGCGTGATAGCTTGCCACCTCGCCTCGCGTGCCTCGCCAAGGAGCCAATCATGTCGACGACGCCTACGCCGTTCCGCATCGGCCTCCTGCTGTTTCCGGAGATCACCCAGCTCGACATGACCGGACCCTACGAGGTCTTCACGAAGTTCCCAGGCGCCGAGGTGCACCTCGTCTGGAAGACGCTCGAGCCCGTCACCGCCAACGGCGGCATGCGCATTTTGCCGACCACGACCTATGCCACGTGCCCGCAGCTCGACCTCGTCTGCGTGCCGGGCGGCGGCGGCATGAACCCACTCCTCAACGATGCGGAGACGCTCGATTTCCTGCGCCGGCAGGCCCCCGACGCACGCTACGTGACGAGCGTGTGCACCGGCGCGCTGGTGCTCGGCGCAGCTGGCCTCCTGAAGGGCAAGCGCGCCGCTACCCACTGGATGAGCCGCGAGATGCTGGCCGCCTTCGGCGCGACGCCCGTCGCCGAGCGCGTGGTGGTCGACGGCAAGGTCATCACCGGCGGCGGCGTCACGGCCGGCATCGACTTCGCGCTGACCATCGCGGCGCAGGCCTTCGGGCCGGAGCTCTCCAAGGCAATACAACTCGGCATCGAGTACGATCCGCAGCCGCCGTTCGATGCGGGCTCGCCCGAGCGGGCGGGCGCCGACGTGGTGGCCAAGGCGCGCGCCTCCGCGGCGAGCCGGCAGGCCGAGCGCGAGGTGGCGGTGAAGGAGGCCGCGGCTCGGCTCGGGTAGCCAGAGCGGCGGGCAATCCGCTCCTGGCCGTCTCGCCACTGCGGGGCACCGCGCAGGTGTAACGGGCAAGAGCACGTAGGGGCGCGACGGACGGCTCGCGCCTCTTGCTGGGCGTCGGCGGCGGTGAGGCTCAGCTTTTTGGCCTCAGATAGTGTTTCTCGTCCGCCATCCAGCCGACGCCGAGCGGCACCGTGTAGTAGAGCTCTGCGATCATCGCCTTGAACAGCCAGCGCCCTCCCTGGCGCACATAGATGTCGTCGTAGCGGCCAGAGACGAGCCAGCTCACGCCGTAGCGACCATAGCGCGCCTCGAGGTAGGAGACGCCCGTGCCGCGATCGCCCTCGAGCGTCACCTCGTGGCTGTGGATGTACTGCTTGATGAAGAAGCGCTCGCGCTCCCCCATGCCACGGAAGCCCTTGTCGATCGCGGCACTCCCCTCGTAGGTGGCGAGATAGCCCAGCACGACGCGGGCGTCGTCGGTGAACAGCTCGGCGATGTCGCCGTAGCGGCCGTCGTTGATCGCGGCGTGATAGCGGTTGCGCAGGCTGCGCACGGCCTCCTTGTCCTCGAGATGCCTGATGCGGGCCTCGAGCTGCGAGATGTCGGTCATGGGGCTCCCCTTGTCCTGGCTTCATGGTGATCGCGTCTGATCACAGACGGCGAGGGCGCGGTCCGCAAGCCTTTCCGACGCGTCGCGGTCGTCATCCGGTGGCAGTGCTCCTCGGGCACGCGGCTGGCGGCAGTCGCAGGAATATGCTAGGCCCCGCCCCGAGCTTCCATGATGCGCTGCACAATCGCGCGCGCCCCGCCCCAGCGGCGGCTATCCCCATACCCGAGGCCTCGACTCCAATGAACCTGCGCAACATTGCCATCATCGCCCACGTCGACCACGGCAAGACCACACTCGTCGATGCCCTGTTGAAGCAGTCGGGCGCATTCCGCGAGAACCAGAAGGTCGAGTCACAGGCCATGGACTCGAACGATCTCGAGCGCGAGCGCGGCATCACCATCCTGGCCAAGTGCACGTCGATCCTGTGGCACGACACGCGCATCAACATCGTCGACACGCCCGGCCACGCCGACTTCGGCGGCGAGGTGGAGCGCATTCTGAACATGGTCGATGGCGTCGTGGTGCTGGTCGATGCCTCCGAGGGGCCGCTGCCGCAGACCAAGTTCGTCGTGTCGAAGGCGCTGCGCCAGGGCATGCGTCCGATCGTGGCGATCAACAAGATCGACCGTCCCGACGAGCGCCACGACGCGGTATTGAACGAGATCTTCGACCTGTTCGCCTCGCTCGACGCAACGGACGAGCAGCTCGACTTTCCCGTCGTCTACGGGTCCGGCCGCGACGGCTGGATGGCCGACGATCCGAAGGGTCCGAAGGTCGACCTCACGCCGCTGTTCGAGCTGATCGTCCGCCATGTGCCGGCGCCGACGGTCGATCCCGGCCCCTTCACGATGCTCGCGACCACGCTCGAGGCCGATCCGTTCCTCGGCCGCATTCTCACCGGCCGCATTCGCTCGGGCAGCCTGAAGCCCAATCAGCAGATCAAGGCCATACGTCACGACGGGACGTTCATCGAGACGACGCGCGTCACCAAGGTGCTGGCCTTCCGCGGCCTCGAGCGAACGGCCGTCGATCTCGCCGAGGCCGGAGATATCGTGGCGCTGGCCGGTGTGACGGATGCGACGGTGGCCGATACGCTGTGCGATCCGTCGGTCGACAACGCGCTCAAGGCCCAGCCGATCGATCCGCCCACGCTCGCCATGAACTTCCGCATCAACGACGGTCCTTTCGCCGGCCAGGAGGGGGACAAGGTGCAGAGCCGGGTCATCCGGGACCGGCTGATGAAGGAGATCGAGCGAAACGTCGCCATCCGCGTGCGCGAGAACGCCGACAAGGACAGCTTCGAGGTGGCGGGCCGCGGCGAGCTCCAGCTCGGCATCCTGATCGAGAACATGCGCCGCGAAGGCTTCGAGCTCACCGTCTCGCGTCCGCAGGTCGTCACGCGCACGGACGAGGCCACCGGCCAGAAGCTCGAGCCGATCGAGGAGGTCATCATCGACGTCGACGAGGGCCACTCGGGCATCGTCGTGCAGAAGCTGTCGGAGCGGAAAGGCGAGCTGCGTGAGATGCGCCCGTCCGGCGGTGGGCGGACGCGCCTGGTCTTCTACGTGCCGACGCGTGGCCTCATCGGCTATCAGGGCGAGCTGCTGACGGATACGCGCGGCACGGCGGTGATGAACCGGCTGTTCCATGCCTACGCGCCGTTCAAGGGCGAGATCGCCGGACGGCGCAACGGCGTGCTCATCTCCAACGCTGCCGGAGAGGCGACCGCCTACTCCCTGTTCTATCTGCAGGAGCGCGGCGCCATGATGATCGACCCGCAGACCAAGGTCTACGAGGGGATGATCGTGGGCGAGCATAGCCGCGACAACGACCTCGTCGTCAACATCATCCAGGGCAAGAAGCTGACCAACGTGCGCGCCTCCGGCAAGGACGAGGCGCTCACCCTGACGCCGCCGATGCGCATGACCCTCGAGCGGGCGATGAGCTACATCCAGGACGACGAGCTGGTCGAGATCACGCCCGAATCGATCCGGCTCCGCAAGCGCTGGCTCGACCCGAACGTCAGGAAGCGCATGGAGCGCAAGGCCGAGGCGGAAGCCGTCTGACGGTCGAATGGCAGGCAACACAGGCAGCGGCGTGAAGCCGGCCGCTCCGTCGTCGAGGCGGCGGCAGATCAAACGTCCGCGATCAGTGCTTGGCCAGGCGTCGCGGTGGCATCATGTCGAGGTGGCCCTTCGCGGGCTCACCGAGGAGATCGCCATGCGCTTGACCGTGCTCGCCCTTGTCGCCGTGTCGACTTTGGCCGTCTGGCCGACGGCAGCCGGCGCCTGCTCCATCCGAGGTCAGTATTGCGGCTATCCGAGCTGGGCCGCCAATGCGTTCGAGGGGCCCTATGGGTTCAAGGGCAACCCTGCCATCCTGACGGACAACGACTCGGCACAGCCGGCCTACCACGGCCGAGCGAGGAAGCACACGAAGCGCGTCAGGTAGCAGGTCGGCGGGACAGAAAACGTTAACCGTCCTGTGCACACCGCGCCGCGACAGCCGTCGAGCGCGGAGGCAGCGCTTGCTGCGAGCCACCTCCATCTGTAGCTTATCGGAAAGTTTACGCTTCTCTAAGGGGTGGGGAGCTTGCCGCACATGCTTCGGTTCCTCGGCGCGATGATCGCGTTGATGGCGGTGCTCGCGACTGCGCGGGCGGAGAGCGTCGTGCTGTCCGACAGCATGCCATCTCCTGTCCTGAAGCGCCCCTTTCCGATGACCGTCTATCTGCCGGACGGCTACGAGCGCGGCGGGCTCAGATATCCGGTTCTCTACCTGCTTCACGGAGCGGGCGGGGACGAGAACGCGTGGCTGCAGGAAGGCTCCATCAAGCGAACCGCCGATCGCATGATTGCGAGAGGCGAGATCCAACCCGCAGTGATCGTCATGCCCGGCTGCCGCGGTTGCTGGTGGGTGGATGGTGCCGTCGACCAGGCCGAGACGGCCTTCTGGTCGGATCTGGTGCCCGGCATAGAGCGGAAGTATCGGGTGCTCACGGGGCGCAGCGGCAGGCTCGTCGCCGGTCTATCTGCGGGCGGCTACGGTGCGGTGCGCTTCGCGATGCGCTACCCCGACCGGTTTGCAGCGGCGGCCGCGCTCAGCCCTGCGATCTATGCCGACGCCCCGCCCGAGATGTCCTCGGCGCGCGTGCAGCCTCCGTTCCTCAAGCCCGACGGCACGTTCGACGTCGCCGCCTGGAGGGCCAAGAACTACACCAGCTTCATCGACACCTACTGCCGCCAGAAGCAGCATGTGCCGTTCTATCTCGTATCCGGCGATCACGATCGCTACGGCATCGCATTCGAGACGATGACGTTGTTCAAGCGGCTGCTCCAGCATCAGCCCGAGGGGGCCGAGCTGCGCATCGTCGACGGCGACCATGTGTGGCCGATCTGGGCGCAGTCGATCGAGGGCGCCATGCGCTACATGTTCGCGTTTGCCGAGCGGCCGTCGCCGCCGCTGGTGGCAAGCGCTTCGGGTGGGGCGAAGCCCGTTGCGCCGGCTGCCGCCGGAGTCGCTTCCGCCCACCCCTCCACGTCCCAGGTCGCAGCCAAGCCGGCGCCTTTGCCGTCCTTCACCTATCTCTATCCTTGAGGCCTGTGCCGTCCGTCTAGGCCGTTGTGGCGTCGGCGCGAGCAGCGTTGCGTGGGCCTGCCTGCGACAGCGCCCATGGGCATCACGTGCCTGCGCTCGCCTGCGCTGCACATTGGGCTTGCGAGCCCCCTTCGCCGGCGTGGACCGAGAGATCGCGGATGGTCGGGGTTTCGCCCGACAGTGGATTGGCGCGGTCCCACGCGTAACGGACCTGCTCGAAGCGCGCCGATAGCGCGTCATAGATGAGAAGCCGGCCGGCAAGGCTATCGCCGAGCCCCAGGATCTCCTTCAACACCTCGGTCGCCTGCAGGGTGCCGACCACCCCGACCACCGCTCCCAGAACCCCGACCTCGGCGCAGTTCGCCACGGTGCCGGGCGGCGGCGCCTCGGGGAACAAGCAGCGGTAGGTCGGCCACGGCGTGCCGTCGGGACGCCGCTCGTGCGGCTTGAAGGTCGTCACATATCCGTCGAACGGGCCGACGGCGGCGAAGACCAGCGTCCGGCGTGCGAGATAGCAGGCGTCCGAGACGAGGTAGCGGGTCGCGAAGTTGTCGGAGCCGTCCGCCACGATGTCGTAGCGGGCGACGAGGTCGAGGCCGTTTACGGCATTTATACGTGTGTCATGCAACTCGACCACCACATGCGGATTGAGCCGGGTCAGCATCTCCCGCGCGCTCTCGACCTTGGTCATGCCGACGTGCGCGGTGTCGTGCACGATCTGTCGCTGAAGGTTCGAGAGTGAAACCTGGTCATCGTCGACGATGCCGATCGTGCCGACGCCGGCTGCGGCGAGGTACATGAGCAGCGGGCTGCCGAGGCCGCCTGCGCCGATGCACAGCACGCGCGCGTCCTTGAGACGCTGTTGGCCCTGGCCGCCGACGTCCTTCAGAACCAGATGGCGCTTGTAGCGCTCGATCTCGGACGGGGAGAGAGTTGGTCTCGTCATGGCGGCAATCTAGGTCGGATCGCACGTTCCTGCCAGACCGTCGGCGGATGCCGCCCTGATTGACACGCATCGCCGGGCGCTGGTCGCGCCAGTCGCTGCGCCGCGTCTGCATGGTTCAACAGTTGTTAACGTCTCATCTCTAGTTTTTCGGGAGGCGACCGACATCGAGCGGTCCCGGGGGCGCCGTGCACGCCCCGAGCCGAGGGGGTTCCCGATCGTGCCGTCACCCGAGATCGAAAGCCTCGCCGTGGCTATGCCCCTGGAGGGCGAGGGGCCGGCCGTCGCAAGGGCCACCGCCGACCTGCCGGTGGAGGGCTGCTCGCTCGATCTGGTCGGCATCCTCTCCTCGGTCCAGGAGACGGCCTATCTCTGGGACATCGCCAACGACCGGATCGACTGGGAGAGCAACGCGGCCGAGGTTCTCGGCTTGCGCACTATCGCGGACCTCTCCTCGAGCACCGGCTTTCATTTCCTGATTGCGCCCGAGCACGTGAAGCGCCGTCAGGACGCCGTGACCAACGCCTCCGCCATCGACGCGAGCCGCGGCGCGCATTATCGCGTGCAGTATCGCTTCACGCCGGAAGGCCGGCGCAGCGACGTCTCGCTCTGGCTCGAGGACCACGGCCGCTGCTGGTTCGACGAGGCGGGCCGCCCGGTCAAGGCCCGGGGTATCATCCGCGTCATCAACGAGCGCTATCTCGAGGAGCAGCGGCTCCTCTACCGCTCCGACCACGACGAGCTGACGGGTCAGCTCAATCGCATTCGCCTGACCGATGCGCTCGGCGCCGTCGCCACCCGCTCGGAGCGCTCGAAGCAGAGCTGCGCCTTCCTGATGGCCTCGGTCAACAATCTGGCCGTCATCAACGAGACGTTCGGCTTCGACGTCGGCGACGAGATGATCGCAGCGGTGGCGCGCATCATCCGGTCCAAGCTGCGCGGCGGCGACACGATCGGGCGCTACTCGTCGAACAAGTTCGGCATCATCCTCAACGAATGCGGTCCGGGCGCCATGCGGATCGCAGCGGAGCGCTTCATCAAGGCCGTGCGCGAGGCGGCCGTCACGACGTCCGCCTGTCCGCTGTCCGCGACCATCGCCATCGGAGCCGTGCTGCTGCCCGATCACGCCACGACGGCCCATCAGGCGCTGAGCCATGCGCTGCAGGCGCTCGACCAGGCGAAGCAGCGCCGGCCCGAGGCGTTCGTCGCCTACGAGCCGAGCGCGGCGCGCGAATCGACGAGGAAGCGCAACATCACGATCGCCGACGAGATCGTCACGGCGCTCGACGAGAAGCGCATGCTGATCGCACTGCAGCCGATCGTCTCGACCAAGACCCGGGAGCCTGATCTCTACGAGTGTCTGCTGCGCATGGAGCGGCCGGACGGCATGCTCGTCTCGGCGGGCGATTTCATCGCCGTCGCGGAGCAGCTCGGCCTCTCCCGACTGATCGACCGGCGCACGCTCGAGCTTTCCGTCGAGCTCTTGCACAAGCACCCGGACATCCACCTGTCGGTCAACGTGTCGAGCCTGACGGCCAGCGACCACGAGTGGCTGGTGACCCTGCATCGGCTGACCGGTGGGCGGCGGGCGCTCACCGAGCGGCTGACTGTCGAGATCACGGAGACGGCGGCGATCCACGACCTCGACCTGTCGATCAACTTCGTCGACACGCTGAAGGAGTTGGGCTGCCGGGTCGCCATCGACGATTTCGGCGCTGGCTACACCTCGTTCAAGAACCTGAAAATCCTCGACGTCGACATGGTCAAGATCGACGGCTCGTTCGTGAAGAACCTGCTGGCCGAGCCGACCAATCGGGTCTTCATCAAGACCCTGGTCGAGATCGCACAGACTTTCGGGCTTGATACCGTCGCCGAGTGGGTCGCCGACGAGGAGACGGCGCGCATCTGCGCCGAGTGCGGCATCACGCACATGCAGGGCTACTATTTCGGGCGACCGCTGATGGCGAGCGAGCTCGGCGCTGGTCCGGTGCGCCTGCCCGCGTCGCCGGCCCTACCGACCGGCTAGAGGCGCGCGGGCACTCGCCTCCTCTGAGAACTGCCTCCACTGGGGAATATGCCCGCAACGCGGCTGGGCACCGGCGGATCGGGGCTCAGTCCAGAGCGTCGATGATGGCCCGGCCGAGGCCGCTGCCGCTCTCGAACGCGTGCTCGGCGAGGCGCCCGAGACACCAGTCGCCAGCCACACCGACCAGATGCTGGCTCGAGAAAAGATAGGTCTCGCCGAGCGACTCGTCGACGAGCCCGTGCTTCCATAGATGCGCCGACATCTGGGCCGGACGGATCGGCGGAAGCTCGAGCAGGTTGCACACCTCGTTCCACAGCTCCGATGCGACGACATCGGTCTCGACGTCCTCGGTCTCGCGCGACCAGACCGGGGAGGCATGAATGACGATGTGATCGCCGCGGGCGGGCCGGCCCGGCTTGGCGTTGTTGCGGGCGACCCACCGGACCACCTCCGACATGTCCGAGAACACGTCCTGCACCGGAAACACGCGGTCCTCGAGCCGCACCATCACGGCCCAGCACGGCGAGATGCGCACGCGCTCGAGCGGGCGGGCAAGCTCGTCGATCCTGCCGACGAGCAGCAGGGCCTCGGGCGCCGGTGTGGCCACCGCGACGGCCTGGAACGGGCCCGCGTGCGTCTCGTCCTCGAACAACAGCGTCCAGCCCTTGTCGCCTCGCTGCAAGGTATGCACGCGCCGGTCGGTATGGAGCCGCACACCTTCGGCGAGCGGGCGCACCAGGGAGCTCATGCCCGGCGTGCCGACATACCAGGGCATGAGTTGCGCCGCGCCCTTGCCGTCTGCTGCTGTCGGCACCCACTTTGCCGCGTAGGCGGAGCCGGCCAGCTCCTGCACGTAGGTGCGAAAGCCCTGCGAGCGCGCCGTGACGTACTGCGCGCCGTGGTCGAACGGCACGAGACCGAGGCGCGTCGTGGCCGTGCGCCCGCCGACGATCCGGTCCTGCTCGAAGACCTCCACGAAGCAGCCCGAGCGGCGCAATACCCGTGCGCAAGCCAGACCGGCCATGCCGGCGCCAATGATCGCGACCTTATTCGTCACATCGAGCCTCTCCGCGGCCGGGGCGCCAGTGTCTTTGCGGTGCTCGCCGACGATCGGCGGGCTGGACGAAAAGGTGCTTTTCGAACCTGGGCCTTCCACGCGACTCGATGTTTACACCAATCGGCTTCTTTATGGTGAATGGTCTCGAAAACTCTGTTTGTTCATTGGCGCAATAGCGACAGCTTCAGTTGCCATCAACGTGGCAGCACGGCCCAGTAGTCGAGATCCAGGATCACGCCGGTCGTCGGCGTCGGGGGCTCCGACGGCCCGGGGAAGCCGGTGCAGGGTAGGTTCTTGGTCGCGATCGTGCGCAGGCGTAGCGCGCCGATGTCGCCCCGGCCAGGGACCTCGGCGCGATCGAGCACCTCGGACCAGGCGTGGACGGTGTCGCCCGCGAAGACCGGTGCCACGTGCCGGCCGCCGTTGATGGCGGCGATGTGGAAGGCATTGGCGAGGCCGTTGAACGACAGCGCGCGGGCGATCGAGATGACGACGCCACCATAGACCAGACGCCGGCCGAACCGGCCCTGCCCCTCGGACAGCTGGTTGAAGTGCACCTTGGCCGTGTTCTGGTAGAGACGCGTCGCGAGCTGGTGCTCGGCCTCCTCGATCGTCATCCCGTCGATATGGTCGATGCGCTCTCCCGCGGCGTAGTCGCTCCACACGCACTCAGAGCCGGCGAGCACCCGATCGTAGGCTCGCACCTCGAGCGGCGGCACCGCGTGGCCGAGATCGGCCGGAAGGACGTGCGCCGGTAGATCGGGAACGACGGGCGCGGGCGCAGCCGTCGCCGCATCGCGCTTACGCACCATCACCCAGCGCGCGAAGGTGAGGACCGGCGTGCCGTTCTGATTGAAACCCGTGGAGCGCACGTAGACGACGCCCGATTCCCTGTTGGAATTCTCGCGCAGCCCGATGATCTCCGTCTCGGCCGACAGCGTATCGCCGGCGAAAACGGGGGCGAGGAAGCGCACGTCGGCATAGCCGAGATTGGCAACCGCGTTGAGCGAGAGGTCCGGCACCGTCTTCCCGAACACGACGTGGAATACTAGGAGGTCGTCCAAGGGGGCAGCCGGATAGCCGGCCGCGCGGGCGAATGCGTGCGAGGACTGCAGCGCGAAGCGACCCCCGTAGCAGGCCTGGTAGACGGCGACGTCGCCCTCGGTCAGCGTTCTCGGCGTGGCATGCCGGATGCGCTGGCCGACGCGGAAATCCTCGAAATAGTTGCCGGAGGAGGATTTGGTGCTGGACGGCGTGACCGACGACATTCCATGGGCTCCCGTGGCTGGCGTCCCGCACCGCCTGCGGCGGCAGTCGGATGCGAGATGAGTTGCTGGCACCCTTGCGGCCGTGCGCGTCACGCGTCAACATGGCGGACGGTCACTCTCGAGGTGCTGCCG
>JBFWQN010000079.1:0-14074 GCA_050249405.1 Hyphomicrobiaceae bacterium
TCGCCGCCGCAGGCTTCAAGCTTTCCGACATCGCCAACGTGATCGTCACGCACCGCCACATGGACCACGCGGGTGGCATGCAGGCGCTGATCCTCGCATCCCGCCCCGTGACCACGTTCGCGCTGGAGGACACCCATGCGGGCATCGATCAGGTGAAAGCAGGCTGCTTTCCTGAATGGGGCGTCGACAATCCGCAGTGGGGGCAACAGCGCGAGCGCTTCAACAAGGTCGTCGCTCCGGGTGACGTGCGCGACATCGGTGGCTTCCGGGTCGAGTTCTTCGAGATGGTGCATCGTGTGCCGACCGTGGCCGTCCGCGTCGCGCAGGGCGGGCGGGTGGTCGCCTACAGCGCCGATAGCCGCCCCTGCGAGGCCTTGGTCGCGGCGGCACGGGGAGCGGATCTATTCCTGTGCGACGCGCTCTTCGCAGAAAGCCAGGGCGAGCCTTATGCAGCGCAGACGCGACGGCTGATGCATCCGACGGCACGCGAGGCCGGCGAGATGGCCAAGGCTGCCGACGTCAAGGTGCTCGCCTGTGTTCATGGCGCCGCGAATGCCGAGCATCCGCGCATCATCGAGGAGGCGAGCGCCGCTTTCGGCGGTCCGACGTTGATGCCCGGCGACCTTTCACGGCTAGCCGTCTAGCCGGCGGCACGCCAGCTACACGCGTTGGATTTGCGTCTGAACCTGCGTCCAGATCGTCGTTGGCAGGCGGATCTCCGAGCCGTCGTCGCCGAGGTCCGTGCCCGACCCGGCATCGATCGCCGTTTGCAATCCGAGTAAGCCCCTGGCCGTGGCTGCCGTCGTCAGCTGGATCGAAATCGTCGCGTCAAAGCCGGGGAGAGTGCACGAATTCGGAGCCGGTGCCGCCATAGCTGGTGATGGCGGCGGGGCTCGAGGATCGTCGATGCGCCGCTGGCCATAGCGTGGCTGGGCAACGCCTCGGCGGACGCCTAGATTGCGCCGTCGTGCGCGGCGTCTACGGCCGCGCTGCAGCGGGAACGGGACAGCGTTGAACGAGCACTTGCGCCGGGCCGAGGCCGAGGCCGCGGAGGAGCCCTTCTTCGGCATCGGCGATCCGGGGGCCCTCGAGGCCTATTACGCGGCGGCGGCGGGCGACCGGCCGGCCCGCCCGCGCGCGGCGCCTCGCGTCGGCAATGGGGCCGGCGAGGCGGCGCTGATCGAGGCCTATCGAGCGCGGGGCTTCCTGAAGGCGAGGCTCGATCCGCTGGGGCTCGCGGCGCCCGCCGAGCCTCTGGAGCTGGCGCCCGCCCAGTACGGGATCGTCGGGGAGGCGGCTTCGGCTCTGGTCGAGAGGCTCGAGCGCACATGGTGTGGATCGATCGGGTGGGAGCTCGGCCACATCCACGACACGGCGCGCCGCAACTGGCTGGTTGCCGAGGCTGAGGCCATGGACGGTGCCGAGCCGGACACGGCCACGCGGCAGGCCATGCTGGCGCTGCTCGCGCGGGCTACCGCCTTCGAGGCGGGCCTCGCGCAGCGCTATCCGGGCGGCCGGGTGTTCGGTCTCGGCGGGGCCGAGACGTTCCTGGTCGCCATCGAGACCATTCTCGCCGAGAGCGTCCGCCTCGGCGCGGAGGAGGTGGTGGTCGGCGGCATGCATCGTGGCCGCTTCAGCCTGTTGCACAACGTGCTCGGCAAGCCGCTCGGCCAGATGGTGGCCGAGATCCTGGGCAAGCCCGCAGTGCCGGACGGGCTCGCCTGCGCGTCGGACGTGTCCTATCACCTGGGTCACTCGGGCGACATCGAGATCGCCGGCGAGCGACTGCACGTCTCGGTCTCGGCGCACCCCTCGCATCTGCAACTCGCGCCGATCATCAGCCAGGGCCGCGCGCGCGCCAAGCAGGCGGCGCGAGGCGCGGAGGGCAGGCGCGCCGTGCTGCCGCTGCTGCTCCATACCGACGCGAGCTTCGAGGGCCAGGGTCTCGTCGCCGAGATGCTGCAGCTCTCCGGCCTCGGCCCGTTCGACCTCGGCGGCACCATCCATGTCGTGATCAACAATCAGCTCGGCTTCACGACGACGCCCGAGGAGGGCCGTACGGCGCGCGGCGCGACCGACATCGCGCGGCTGATCGAGGCCCCCGTCATCCACGTCAACGGCGATGACCCTGAGGCGGTCTGGCGCGCGGCGCTGGTCGCCGCCAACTATCGCGCGACGTTCGGGCACGACGTGCTGATCGACCTCGTCTGCTACCGGCGCCCCGGTCACAACGAGATCGACGAGCCGCGCTTCACGCAGCCCGTCATGTACCGCGCGGTCGACGCGCTGCCGCCGGTGGACGAGCTCTATGCGGCCTCGCTGGCGGCGGCCGGCGTCGATACCGACGGCGCGACGGCAGCGCGCGAGGCCATGCAAGCCGCGATGGCGGACGCGTTTGCCGGCGCGAAGTCGTGGCGCACCAACACGGCCGACTGGTTCGAGGGCGCCTGGAAAGGCTTCACGGCCGGTTCGGTCGCCGACATGCTGGCCCCGGCCGCGACCGGCGTCCACACGCCGCGCCTCGTCGCCATCGGCCGCGCCATCACCACGCCGCCCGCCGATTTCGACGTCGATCCGAAGGTCCGCCGCTTTCTCGACGAGCGCCGCCGCTCGATCGAGGACGGGCAGGGCATCACCTGGGCGACGGGCGAGGCGCTGGCCCTCGCCACGCTGGCGGCCGAGGGCACGCCCGTGCGTCTCGGCGGGCAGGACAGCGTGCGCGGCGCCTTCACGCAGCGCCACCTGGAGGTGCACTGCCAGCGCACCGGCCGCCGCCACCTCACGCTGCGGCCCGCGGCCCACGACGACGTGGCGCTCGAGATCCACAACACGCCACTCATCGAGCACGCCATCGCCTGTTTCGAGTACGGCCTCACGATGGCCGACCCGCGTCGGCTGGTGATCTGGGAGACGCAGTTCGGCGAGTTCCTGAACTACGCGCAGGCCGTATTCGACCAGTGCATCGCCTGCGGCGAGGATCGGTGGCTGCGCTCGTCGGGCCTCGTGATCCTGCTGCCGCACGGGCTCGACGGCGGCGGGCCGGACCACTCGACCGGACGGCCGGAGCGGCTGCTCGCCGCCTGCGCGGGCGCCAACCTGCAGGTGGTCAACGCCTCGACGCCGGCCAACTTCTTCCACGTGCTGCGCCGCCAGATGCACCGCCTGTTCAGGAAGCCCCTGGTGGTCCTCTCGCCGAAGGCGCTGCTGCGCCACAAGGCCTGCGTATCGGCGCTCGCCGACATGGCCGAGGGCACGGGCTTCCGCCATGTGATCGCGGACGGGCAGGTGAAGGGCGCGAAGCGCGTCGTGATGTGCTCGGGCAAGGTCTACTACGAGCTGGCCGAGGCGCGTGCGGCGCGGGGCCTCGAGGCACAGGTGGCGCTCGTCCGGCTGGAGCAGCTCTATCCGCTGCCTGAGGCGGAGATCGCGGCGGCGCTCGCCGCCCACCCCGGCGCCGAGCTCGTCTGGTGCGAGGAGGAGCCCGAGAACATGGGCTATTTCGCCTGGCTCGACCGTCGGCTGGAGCGTATCGCCGGCCGCCCCTTCCGTCGGGCCGGGCGCGGCCCTGCGGCAACGCCGGCTGTCGGCGTCAAGTACTGGCACGAGGCCGAGATCAAGGCGTACGTCGAGCAGGCGCTGGGCGGGGTGGGGTGAGGCGGCGGCAGCATGCTTGTCAGCTTCGACGACCGAGTACAGAGCCTGCCGACTGGGCCGGCGATCCAAAGCATACGCCATGACGGCGTTGTTCAGATCAAGGATTGACGGCTTGGCAAGTCGGCTGCTCCATCGGCCTGAATTTGCGAGCTCGACTGCCTCTGTCGCAAAGTTGCATGGTTCGACCCTTCGATCACGGCTTTCGTTCACCCCCTCTCGAGTTGACCCATGGACCACGCGCAGATTCTCGCCCTGATCGCCGCACTCTCCGGCTCGCCGGCGAGCGATCCCTTCGCGCCATTGCGCGCAGAGGCCGCCAAGCCCGGCGCTATCGTCAGCATCGAGGCCTGTCCGCGCCCGCTGCCTGCCTATGAGATTGAAGGGGTGAGCCTGATCTGCGGTCGGGTGAAAGTCCCGGAGGAGCGCTCAAAAACAGGCGGTAGGGTCATCCCGCTGGCGTTTGCCGTGCTCAAGGCCGCCTCGCGCTTCCCCGAGGCCGATCCGGTCGTCTACCTGCAAGGCGGCCCCGGCGGCAGCGCCGTGGCGCAAATCCCGCTGATCGAGCGCATCTTCCGACCCTTGCGGGATCGGCGCGATATCGTCATGTTCGATCAGCGTTCGGCAGGGATTTCGGGCCTGTCCACGAGTTGTGCGAATATGCTGGCGTCCAATGCCTATGACATTGTGCGACCCGATCCAGCGACGACATTGCCCGCCCTCGCCAAGCAATGCGTAGGCGAGCTCGAGAAAGAGGGCGTACCACTCGCCGTCTACAACACCACGCAGAACGCGCTCGATGTGCCTCTTGTGATCAAGGCGCTGGGCTACGGCGACTATAATCTCTACGGCATCTCTTACGGTACTAAGCTGGCGCTCGAGGTCATGCGTGTCGCACCGCAAGGCGTGCGCTCGGTCATCATCGATGGCGTGGCCCCGTCCTGGATCAATCTCTACAACGCCTTTGCGCTCAAGAACGACGAGGCTGTGCAGATCGTCGTCGATCAATGTGCAGCCGATAAAGCCTGCAACGACGCCTATCCCGATCTCGGCCGCATCTTCAACGAGACGCTCGACAAGGCTGCCAAAGGCGAAATTGTTTTCCAGGGGCAGAAGATGCCGGTTGAGGCCGTCGCCCTGCCGATCATCTCGCGCAACGGAAAATACAACTCCGCGCCCATCACCCGCTTCATCCCGGCGTTCATCTATGAGCTCTGGCGCGGCAAGGAGATGCCAACGGTTGAGCTTCTGAGCGCGGCCAAGTTCGATACGCCGAAAGCAGACGATGCAGCGGTGCTCAAGGCCGCGGGCAAGCTCGATGCCGGCCAACAGGCGTTGATCCAGCAACTTCTCGACAATGCCGCCATCACGGCCCGCGCAGCTTCAGGCACTGCCCGCGCGATCACGGCACTTCGAGAGGTCGACGAAAGCACGCGCGCGTTCGGTCCGCTGGTGCACTTGTTCGATCAGGAGCTTTCGAGCGCGCTGCGCGAGGTCATTCACGCCGACAAGGGAAAGAGCCAAACGATCCTCGCGGATTATACGGCCATGCAAAACGCCAGGCCGGGCAAGGATGTGTTGCAGGCTTTTGTCAACACTCACACCGGCGGTGCGCCGAAGGCACGGCTGTCCAGCCTGATCGCGGGCATGAGCGAGAAGGAGCTGCAGGGCTCCTTCACCATTATCAGGCGCGATAGCCTCAAATCTTTGATGCCGTTTTTCAACCAATTCTTCCTTGACGTGTATGCGTGCCAGGAAGATGTTCCCCGCTCCACGTTCGAGGGGTATCAGGCCACAATCGCTACGCTGAAATATCCTCGCATCGGCGCGCTCACCGATCAGCTGGCCAGGGGCTTCTTCGAGGCTTGCGCCCACTTCAAGCCTCAGCCGCGCGAAAACTGGCATGTGCCGGTACAATCCAGCATCCCGACGCTTTCCTTTGGCAGTCTGTTCGATATTCAGACCCCGCCGAGCTGGGCGAAGGCAGCCATCGAGAAGCTTTCCAATGCGCAAGCCTTCATGATTCCCGAGGCCGGCCATGGCGCGTTGATCTATCAGCCCTGCGTCGGCGAGATGGGCGTCGCCTTCATCGATAACCCGAAGCGCAGGTTCGATAATTCATGCGCGCAGAGCATCAAGGTCGAGTGGCACATCGCGCCATGGGTCACCGCGCCGAGGAAGTGAGCTGGCGACCCCTGCTATCGCTCAGGCGCTTGGACCTCCACGATTGGTTCAGTCGCCGGGCAGGCGCAGATCGGTGCTCGTGATCGCCCGGCGCGCGTCACCAGTGTTGAGCCCATGCACTTCGTTGGCGCATGGTCAAAAAATCGCCCGGGTTTCCCTCACCCTCACGGCCACTTCACCACGGGGGGCATTGAGGAGAGGATGGAGGCGACGTTGCCGCCGGTCTTCAGGCCGAACACGGTGCCGCGGTCGTAGAGCAGGTTGAACTCGACATAGCGGCCACGGCGGACGAGCTGCTCGTCGCGCTCGGCCTCGGTCCACGGCTTCTCGAAATTAGCGCGGACGAGGCGCGGGTAGATGTCGGCGAAGGCGCGGCCCACGCTTCTCGTGAAGGCGAGGCCCATCTCCCAGCCGCCCTCGGCCTCGGTGGGCGTCAGGTAGTCATAGAAGATGCCGCCGATGCCGCGCATCTCCTTGCGGTGGGGCAGGTAGAAATACTCGTCGCACCAGGCCTTGAAGCGGGGATAGTCGACCGGCTTTGCGAAACCCGCGCAGGCGGCTTCCATCGCCGCGTGGAAGGCCTTGCTGTCGGGGTCGTCCTGGGTGCGGCGGGCGTCGAGCACGGGGGTCAGGTCCGCGCCGCCGCCGAGCCACCATTTGCTGGTCACGACCATGCGCGTGTTCATGTGCACGGCCGGCACGTGAGGGTTGTGCATGTGCGCGATCAGCGACACGCCCGAGGCCCAGAAGCGCGGGTCCTCCTCGGCGCCCGGTATCTGCTTGCGGAACTCCGGCGCGAACTCGCCGTGAACGGTCGAGGTGTGCACGCCCACCTTCTCGAACACGCGGCCCTTCATTATCGCCATGCGCCCGCCGCCGCCGGGCTGGCCGGAGTGATCGGTGCGCTGCCACGGGGTGAAGACGAAGCGGCCGGGCGTCATGCCGCCGTTCGGCGCGCCGGCCGGCAGGTCGTCCTCGAGCCGCTCGAAGGCCGGGCAGATGATGGTGTCGCGTAGCTCCTCGAACCAGGCGCGTGCCGTGGCCTTGCGGCTGTCGAGATCGTCGTCTGCCATCGCTCGTCCTTGATTCCTGGTCGCCGCGCGCCCAGCTCCACCGGGGCCAGGGCTTGGCTGCCGGCATTGACTCCGGTCATGCTGGTGTCCTTTTTGGGGGATACGCGCCCCCAGATCCAGAGAGCTCATCCCGATCCCACGTCCCCGTCCCGCGCCGGCACCGGCCCGGCCACGCGGCGGCCGTCCGATCGGCCGCACCGTTCGAGGCCCCCATGTTCCGCTGGTTCGAGACCCGCATCGATCCGTTTCCCGAGACGCCGCCAGAGCGGCCGCCGCGGACGCTCGTCGACTTCTACTGGTACTTCGTGCGGCCGGTGTGGCCCGTGTTCCTCGTGCTGCTCACGGTCGGCTGCATCGGCTCGCTGATCGAGGTGGCGCTGTTCGCCTTCGTCGGCTCGCTGGTCGACCTCATGCGCGCCGCCCGGACGCCCGAGACGTTCTTCGCCGACCATGGCTGGACGCTGCTCAGCATGGCCTTCGTCGCGCTGGTGCTCCGGCCGCTGGTCTCGACCGCGCACGATCTCGTGAAGAACCAGGTGATCTCGGGCCCGTTCACCACGCGCATCCGCTGGCTGACGCACCGCTACGTGCTGCGCCAGAGCCTCGGCTTCTTCACCAACGACTTCGCGGGCCGTGTCGCCAACAAGGTGATGCAGACAGGGCCGGCGCTGCGTGAATCGGTGGTGCAGGTGGTCGATGCCATCTGGTACGTCGCGGTCTACTGGACGGGCGCGCTGGTGCTGTTCTGGCAGGCGGACTGGCGGTTGACGCTGCCGCTCCTCGCCTGGCTCGTCGCCTACGCCTTCGCCATCGTGCATTTCGTGCCGCGCATCAAGAAGGCCTCGACCGAGGCCTCGGAGGCGCGCTCGATGCTGATGGGGCGCATCGTCGACAGCTATACGAACATCCTCACCGTCAAGCTCTTCGCCCACGCCGACCGCGAGGACGGCTATGCGCGCGACGGCCTCGCCGAGCAGATGGGCAAGTGGCAGGCATCGCTGCGTCTGCTCACGAGGCTGGAGCTGGTGCTCTACAGCATGAACGGAGTGCTGCTCGTCTCGGCCACGGGGCTCGCGCTCTGGCTCTGGTCTTGCGGCCTTCTCACCATCGGCGACATCGCGCTCGCCACGGGGCCCGTCATCCGCATCGTCAACATGTCGGGCTGGGTGCTGTTCACGGTCGCCGGCATCTTCGAGAACATCGGCGTGGTGCAGGAGGGCGTCGAGACCATCTCGCGGCCGAACGACGTGGTGGACGTGCCCGGCGCGCGCGCGCTCGTCGTCGATCGGGGCGAGATTCGCTTCGAGAAGGTGCGCTTCAACTATGGGATCACGGCGGCGCAGCAGGACGAGCCGGGCACGCTGCTGCGCCCGCGCATCGTCAAGGATCTGTCGCTCACCATCCGTCCGGGCGAGAAGGTGGGGCTCGTCGGACGCTCGGGCGCGGGCAAGTCGACGCTCGTCAACCTGCTGCTGCGCTTCTACGACCTGGAGAGCGGTCGCATCCTGATCGACGGGCAGGACATCCAGAGCGTCACGCAGGAATCTCTGCGCGCCCAGATCGGGATGGTCACACAGGATACGTCGCTGCTGCACCGGTCGGTCCGCCACAACATCCTCTACGGCCGGCCGGATGCGGGCGAGGAGCGGGCCATCGCCGCGGCCCGGCGGGCGGAAGCGCACGACTTCATCGTCGGGGCGTCCGACATGAAGGGCCGGCGCGGCTACGATGCGCACGTCGGAGAGCGGGGCGTGAAGCTCTCGGGCGGCCAGCGCCAACGCATCGCCATCGCCCGCGTGCTGTTGAAGGATGCGCCGATCCTCATTCTCGACGAGGCGACGAGCGCGCTGGATTCGGAAGCCGAGGCCGCCATTCAGGAGCAGCTGTTCAACCTGATGCAGGGCAAGACGGTGATCGCGATCGCGCACCGGCTCTCGACCATCGCGGCGATGGACCGGCTGGTGATCATGGATGAAGGCCGCATCGTCGAGGAGGGCAGCCACGCCGAGCTGATCCAGCGCGGCGGGCTCTATGCGGAGCTGTGGACGCGTCAATCGGGCGGCTTTCTCGCCGAGGCGGCCGAGTAGCCAGAAACAGAAGGCCGGCCCTTTGGGGACCGGCCTTTTTCGCCGCCACCGGTGGCAGCTGCTATTCTGCGGCGCTCTTTCTCTTCAGGTCCTCGGCGAGGCGCTGCTTGGCGACCTCCTTGCCACGGTCGAACTCGGCGCGACGCTTGGCGATCTCCTCGGCCGAGAGCTGCTCGACGTTGGAATAGTCGAGCTTCCACTTGCCGTCGTCGTTCCAGCGGAGCGGGTTCTGCACGGTCGTGCGCGGCCCGATCGCCGCCGGAAGCAGGCGCAGCGCCAGCTCGAGCGTTGCTTTTTGCGAGGCCTTGTCCTTCGGCTTGCCGCAGGGGTTGCCGAGGGGGAAGTCAGAGAACAGGAAGCGCGGCACGCCAGCGTGCTCGACGATGTCCTTGGCGCAGCCCATCACGATGGTCGGGATGCCTGCGGCCTCGAGGGTGCGAGCGGCCAGACTCACGGTCTGGTGACACACCGGTCAATTCGCGGCAATCAGCGCCGCGTCGGCCCGGTCCTCCTTGACCCGCGACAGGAGCTCCTCGCAGTCCACCTCGAGCGTGGTCTTGTGGCTGCGGTTGGTGGGAAGGCCGTGGAAGCGCGGCGCCACCTTGCCGATGACGCCGGCCTTCGCAGCCTCGCGCAAAGCGGGAAGCGGGAACCAGGTGCCGGGGTCCTCGGCGGTGGTGTGCTTCCTGTCGATGCCGATGTGGGAGATGCGCAGGTCGTGGTCGACCGCGGTGTCACCGGAATAAAGGGTGTAGAATTTCGCCGCCGAGTTATAGGGCGCGCCAGGGCCCTGGTCGCCGGCCTCCGGGCGATACGGCGCGGCCGTGGTCACGAGGGCGATGGTCGCCTCGGAAAGCGGCTTCGTCATCGGCGCGAAGGGCACGTCACGATAGTGCGCCCAGCGATAAGGCGCCCCGTACCCGAGCGTCTGGTAGTAGGTCCGGATGCGATGCATGTAAGGAATCGGCGCGTCGTAATCGGGCGCGAAGCCGAATTCCTCGTCGATGGGCTGGCTCAAGAAGGCCTCCTTGGCTGGCGGCGTGGCCGATATCATCCGCGAATCGCGGTGGTGGGCGCAAGCTCCGTCTGTCGCGGGGGCGCGCGCCCTCCCCCTACGCCGTCAGGTCTGCGGATCCTTGCCTCCGCCGGGGTTTGCACTGGCTGCAGCAACGGCGGCCGTGGCCGGCAGCGGCACCGCCCGGCTCATGCTGCGGCTCGCGCGCGACAGGAAGATGCCGCAGAGCACCAGCGCGACGCCGAGCCATTGCACGGCCTGTAGCCGCTCGCCGATGAGGAGCACGCCCGCGAGCACAACCGTCACCACCTCGAGGCACACGATCACGGCGTAGCCCGACGAGGCGAGACGCGGCAGTGCGTAGGAGAACGACAGGATCTGCAGCGCCCCGCCGAGCGTGCCGATGAACAGCACGTTGAGCCAGAGGCTTTGCACAGGCGGCATGTCGAAGCCGCGAAGGAAGGCCACCGCTCCGAAGGCCAGCGCATAGGCGCCGTAGATGAAAGTCGCGCTGGCGAGCGGCGCCACCTTCTTGGTCAGCGGGTAGGCGGCCGCGATATAGACGGCGTAGCCGACGGCCGACAGGGCGACATAGAGCACGCCCTGCGGATCGAGGTCGGCGCCTGCGAAGCCCGGCGAGCTCATGAGGGCCACGCCGACCACGATGATCGCCACGCCGAGCAGCTTCGCCGGCCCGAACGTCAGCCTGAACAGCCACCGGTCGAGCACCAGTGTCAGCACGGGATAGCAATAGAACAGCGTCACCACCACGCTGGTCGGCAGCGTCTCGATGGCCTTGAAGTAGCAGAACACCTGCAGCACGCCGAGCGTGAGGCCGTTGAGCACCAGCCATTTGCCGCCCCGGCGCCACTCGTCGGCGAGGCGATGCAGCCACAGCGTCAGCGGGATCAGCACGGCGAGCGCCACGATGTAGCGCCAGAGCAGCGACGACGGCGTGCTCATCCCGGACTTCTGCAGCCCCGTGATGAACATCGGCACGAAGCCGACCGAGATCGAGCCGATAGCTGCGACGAGCACGGCCTTGAGCTCGGCGGACGGGGAGTCGGATGGAGGCACGGGGTTGCTCCAGGCGATGGATGCGTCAGAGCCTTGCACGGCGGAGGCGCCGGTGCCAGTTGCGCGGATGCGTCCCGAGGCACTTGCCCCCGTCCCGGTCGCCGCATACGTTTTGCGCGCCGCGAGGAGGCCCCATGCCGATACTGAAGTCCGAGATCAACACCCAGTCCGAGGAGTTCCGGGCCAACCGCGCGGCGATGCAGGCGCTGGTCGAGGATCTGCGGGCCAGGCGCGAGGAGGCGACCGTCGGCGGTCCGCCGAAGCTCAAGGAGCGGCACATCGCGCGCGGCAAGCTGCTGCCTCGCGACCGCGTCATGCGCCTGATCGATCCGGGCTCGCCGTTTCTCGAGCTGTCGCAGCTGGCGGCGATGGGCCTCTACACGGGCGACATCCACGGCGCGGGCGTCATCACCGGCATCGGCCGGGTGTCGGGACGCGAGTGCGTGATCGTGTGCAACGACGCGACCATCAAGGGCGGAACCTACTATCCGCTGACGGTGAAGAAGCATCTCCGCGCGCAGGAGATCGCGGTCGAGAACCATCTCCCGTGCATCTATCTCGTCGATTCGGGCGGCGCCAACCTGCCGCACTGGACCGACGTTTTTCCCGACAAGGACGATTTCGGCCGCATCTTCTACAACCAGGCCCGCATGTCGGCGGCCGGCATTCCGCAGATTGCCGTCGTCATGGGCTCGTGCACGGCGGGTGGCGCCTACGTGCCCGCCATGTCGGACGAGACGATCATCGTGCGCCGTCAGGGCACCATCTTTCTCGGCGGTCCACCGCTGGTGAAGGCCGCCACGGGCGAGACGGTCTCGGCCGAGGACCTCGGCGGCGCGGAGGTGCACACCCGGCTTTCGGGCGTCGCCGACCACTATGCCGTCAACGACGACCATGCGCTCGACATCGCGCGCAGCATCGTCGCGACTCTGACAGCCCCGCGCCGGTCCGACATCCTGACGCGTGCGCCCCGCTTGCCGGCCCTCGACCCGGACGAGATCGACGGCGTGGTGCCGGCCTCGCTCGCCACCCAGTACGACACGCGCGAGGTGATCGCGCGGCTGGTGGACGGCTCGGAGCTGCATGAGTTCAAGCGCAACTACGGCACGACCATCGTCACCGGCTTCGCCCACATCGAGGGGCTGCCTGTTGCTATCCTCGCCAACAACGGCATCCTCTACTCGGAGACCGCGCAGAAGGCCGCGCACTTCATCGAGCTCGCCTGCCAGCGCAAGATCCCGCTGCTGTTCCTGCAGAACATCACCGGCTTCATGGTCGGCCGCGAGGCGGAGGCGGGCGGCATCGCGAGGAACGGCGCCAAGATGGTGATGGCCGTCGCCAACGCCAACGTGCCGAAGGTCACCGTCGTCATCGGCGGCAGCTACGGCGCCGGCAACTATGCCATGTGCGGCCGTGCCTACTCGCCGCGCTTCCTGTTCACGTGGCCCAACGCGCGCGTCTCGGTGATGGGCGGTGTGCAGGCGGCAAGCGTGCTCGCGACCGTGCGCCGCGACAACATCGAGGCCGAGGGACGCTCCTGGACCCCGGAGGACGAGGCTGCCTTCAAGAAGCCGATTCTCGACGCCTACGAGCGCGACGGGCACCCCTACTACGGCACCGCGCAGATCTGGGACGACGGCATCATCGCGCCACGCGAGACGCGGCGGGTCCTCGGCCTCGCCTTTGCCGCCACGCTCAATGCGCCGATCGAGGAGACGCGATTCGGCGTGTTCCGGATGTGAGGCGGTGCCAGCGGCGGGGCCGTAGGGAGAGCGATCAGCGCTCGGGCGAGGCCGTGTCTGCGACGGCCTTCCGATACAGGTGCCAGCTGGCATAGCCGAGCACGGGCAGCGCCACGGGGAGCAGCAGCAGCCCCGTCGCGATCGAGGCAATTACCGTGCCGGCGATGGTCCCGCACCAGAGCGCCAGCGGCAGCGGGTTCTGCGTGACGAGGCGCACGCTGGTGCGAATGGCTGTCACGACGTCGATGTCGCGGTCGAGCAGCATCGGGATCGAGATCACCGAGATCGAGAAGACGAGGAGCGCGATCGCGGCGCCCACGGCGTGCCCAACCACGAGGAACACCCAGCCGTGGGACGTCGAACCGATCTCCCTCAGCAATTCTCCCAAGTCGAGCGCCGCCGCGCCGAAGAAGGCGAGCGTGATCATCGCGGCGATGTCCATCCAGACGAAGAAGGCGAAGCTGGTGATCAGCGCCATCCAGCGGACGTCGCGGTTCTTCGCCTCGCAGACGGCGCACCAGGAGCGCTTGACGCTCGGCGTCTCGCCAGCCGCCAGGGCGCGGCTCACGTCGTAGAAGGCGACGGCGACGAACGGCGCGACCAGGGCAAAGCCCATCGCCACCGGGTAGACCAGGAACGGCAGTTTGAAGACGAGCAGAAACGCCGCCAGCATCCAGCCGCCGACGGTGTAGATCGAGCCGAGAGCGATGCTGACCCAGGGCGCCGCGGTGAAATCGCGGACGCCGGCCTCGAGAGCCTCGCCGTTGGTGCGGAACGACACGGTCGCCAGCGGCGTGACGACGATCTCCGCGCGCGAGGCGGTTGCGTTCTTTGTCGGCATGTCGGGCTCCCCGTCACGAACGGGTGCGTCGGCGCGGCCGTGCGACCGCGCCTCATCCCGGCCTCTCCCCGCACCGTCGAGAGCGCGGGGAGAGGGAGACGCATCAGCTCGGGATGATCACGGCCTTGCCAGTGGTCTGCTTGTCGAACAGCTCGTAGGCTTCCTTGGCCTGATCGAGGCGCCAGCGATGCGTGAACAGCTTGTCGACGGCGATCTTCTTGTCGGCCACCAGCTCCGCGCAATCGGCCTGGCCCTGCTTCGAGAAGGTCCACGAGCCGACCAGCGTTACCTGACGGCGCAGCATGTCGGGCGACACGTCGAGCGTGACGTTGCCGCGCTCGCCGACGAAGCAGGCGATGCCCCACGAGCGGACGGAGCGCACCGTGGCGGCGCGGGCGTCGGGA
>JBFWQN010000080.1:0-14029 GCA_050249405.1 Hyphomicrobiaceae bacterium
CCCGTAGACGATGTCGTAGCCCTCGTCCCAAAGCTCCACGAACCGCCGGATCGTCTCGGGCGGATGTTGCAGATCGCCGTCCATGATGATCACGGCATCGCCGGTCGCGTGCTTGAGGCCGGCGGCGACTGCGATCTCCTTGCCGAAGTTGCGGCTGAGCGAGACGGCCTTGAACCGTTCGTCTCGTGCGTTGAGCCGCCGCAAGGCCTCGAGAGTGCCGTCCGTGGAGCCGTCGTCGACGAAGACCACGTCGAACGCATTGCCCAGCGCTCCGACGACCGACACGAGCCGGGAGGCCAGCGCGTCGATCACCAGGCCCTCGTTCAGCACCGGAATGACGATGGTGATCGGCCGCAGGCGCGGAGCGGGCCGCGGCGGTTGCGGATCGGCGATGAAATCCTCGGGCGCCAGCGGGCGCGCGGTATTGGCGGGCGTGCTCATTGCGCGCCTTCCTTAGCCGACGACCTGCCCGCAACGCCAGCAAAAACGGCGGCTTACCGCTTCCGAGCGAGATCCTGCTTGCTTGCCTTCGCCTCGGGAAACACCCACATCGCGACGACCGCGAACACGGCGAAGCCAATCACCATCCAGAATAGATGACCCTTGCCGATCGAGCTTTCCCAGTAGGCAATCGCTATTCCGACGAGGATCGTGACGACCGAAAGAATGGCTTTGACATCATTGGGCATGGCTTCCTCCCTCTCGCCGCTCCCGGGGCCTGCCGAAACGCAACCTTGGCGTACGGTAGCTGAGCCGCGGGAGCAGCCATTCGCGTCAGTAGTTGCCCATCTGTGCCGCCGCCGCCTCGTCCGGACGCTTCGGCCTGCCCCGCAGCGTCGACTTGAGGTGGCGCGTATCGTAGCCGTTGAAGATATGGCCCAAGAGCCCGCGGTCGAGGTCCGACGTCCCGAACAGCCAATCGGCGATGGGGAACGTCAGGTTCATATTCGTCTCCATCATCAGCCGCGCATTGTGGTGCGCGGTATGATGCCGGCGCAGCGTGTTCACGAACGGACAATTGCGGACGAACCAGTTCTCCTCGACGTGGCAGCAGAAGTGCATGAACTCGTAGATGAGATACATGCCCGTCGTCGTCATCATGAACAGCCAGCCGACGTTGGCCGTGAACAGCTTCCCGAGCACGATCCCGCCGGGAATCGACATCAGGATGAAGACGACCAGCGCATAGGGCGGGAACACGGTCACGCGCCAGTCCTTGTGGTCGCGGAACCGCATCTCGTCGTCGGTGAAGAATTGATGGTGGTTGAGCGTATGGCGCTCGTAGATGGCGCGCAGGCCGCGGACATTGATCGGTCTATGCATGATGAATTTGTGGATCCACCACTCGAACAGGTTCGTGAACAGGAACGTCAGTGGGATCGTGAGCAGCTCGACCCAAGTCGGTGCATCGAGGTGCTGCAGGTAGATGTAGAAGGCCGCCGCACCCATCGCGTAGATGATGGCGATGTGCAGGTAGCCGTCGTAGAAGCCGATGATGCGCGACCGGTATTCCTGCCGGAAGCTCTTCTGGCGCTCGGTGATCATCTCGTCCGCCTCGTGTCCTCGCCGTCCTTGCCGGGCTAAGCTGTTGCCATGATCGCTCGCGCGATCGCATCGTCAGCGACCGTCTCGAGCGGCCTCCAGTTTTGCGAGCGCACATAGTCCGGCCGGGGCTTCTCGACATCTTTCGGCCGGTTGGCGACCGTGTTGTAGCAGAAATACGCCTGCCACCGGTCCTGCGCCGACAGGTTGTGCCCCGAGGCATGCACCAGATTGCAGTCGAACACCGTCAGCGATCCAGGTTTTCCTGTGATGGCGACGGGCTCGCCGTACTCGGCGATGATGCGCTTCATGTCGGTGGGCGTCAGTGACCAGACCTTGTACGCCGTGGAGGTGTCGAAGTAGTGGTCCACCCGCCCGATCACGTGCGTGCCCGGAATGAAATAGAGGCAGCCGTTCATCTCTTTCGAGGCATCGAGGCCAACCATCATGGTCAGCATGGTCGGCCGCTCGATGCCGTCGTTGAACCAGGAGCCGTAGTCCTGGTGCCATGGCCAGATCGAGCCTTCGATGGCCGCTTTGATGTTGACCTTGGTGTGGTGCAGGTAGAGGTCGTCGTCGCGGAGCAACTGCTGTGCGACGCCGAGCGTCCTCGGCAGGCGCACGGCTGCATGGAACACCGGGCTCGCTGTCGCTCCATCGGCCTCGTGCATGCGGAACATGATCTTGGGCACCTTGCTGGTGCCCTCGCGCACGACCATCTCGCTGTCGATCGCAGCGACGCGCGAAACCTCGCGCCGCATGGCCTCCACCTCCGCCGCCGAGAAGAACTCGGGAAAGTGCAGATAGCCGTCGCGGTCGTACTGCTCGACCTGCTGAGGAGTGAGTTTCATCGGAGCGTTTCCATTGCTCTTGTCGCGCACGTCGCGGTCACGGCGTGGCCGCCGCCATGACGCGCGCTGAATCGAAAAGCTCGATCATGGATGTCGCATAGCCATTCTCGAACTGCCAGAGATGGGCAGACGGCGTCTCGACCGTCTTGCCCGTGGCCTTGTTGGTCCAGCCACAGGTTGCAAAGACCGCGATCTTGTCGCCTTCGGTCACGAACGTCTGTGGCGTCCAGTGAACCATGGTCCAGTGCTGCGCTAAACCGGCGAAATACTGAACCACCTCGGCTTTGCTTTTCCTGTTCCGGGCAAAGGCGAGGGGCTGCGCCTCGCCGCCGAGCGACTGGATGTGCACGGTGTCCGCCAGCAGATCGAGCCAGATCTCGGGCCGTAGTCCCTTGCACTCGTCCCAGGCCTTGTAGGCTGCCTTCAAACGCTCGAGACTGCTCATGTGCTCGCCTCTTGCCAGCCGCCACGGATCACATCATGCCGCCGCGAGCCTGCAGATCCTCGCCCTGCTGCTTGGCGAAGATCGACGAGTAGCCGCGCGACCAGTCCGGCGGGATGAGGCACGGACGGGGATCGTGATGAGCCCATAGCGCCGGCTTGCCGCGCACGATCTCGCCAGCGTGCGGCGAGGGAATGGGGTTGAACGAGTACGGCAT
Source organism: Hyphomicrobiaceae bacterium (assembly GCA_050249405.1). Taxonomy (GTDB): domain Bacteria; phylum Pseudomonadota; class Alphaproteobacteria; order Rhizobiales; family Hyphomicrobiaceae. The sequence continues at coordinate 3,053 of JBFWQN010000080.1, forward strand.
CGCGTTGGCGTTGGAATAGACGTTGAGCAGAAGCGGCCGCGCAATCGGGGAGTTGTTGGGCTCCGAGTAATGGAGCGAGCGGCAATTGTGGATGGTGATGCCGCCGGTGGCCGCCTCGAGCCACTGCACCTTCGACATGTCGAGCTTGGCCGTATCGTCCTTCGAGAGGCACCCCACCCACTCGCCATTCTCGTTGTACTCAGAGTAGATCGGCCCATTGTGGCTGCCGGGAATGAAGCCCATCGGCCCCTGCTCACGCCCGCAGTCGTAGATGTAGGTGCCAGCCGTGCAGGGCGTGTAGTTGGTGTGCGGCCACGCCGGGATATCCTGGTGCCACTTCACCTCGGCGCCGCCCTTCGACCATTTGAAGTTGAGCTTTGAGTGGTGGAACTTGACGTCCGGCCCGACGAGGTCAGCGATGATGTCGGGCAGCGGCGACTGCGCCGAGGACGCGTACTCCCAGAATACCGGGTGATGATCGACCGGGCTCGACAGCCGCCGGAGCCGCGGATTCTCGGCGGTATGGCCCGCCTCCATGTCCCAGACGGCGTCGCGCTTCGTGATCTTGCGGCTGCGCTCGATCATCTCGTTGGTTGCCGCCCGCAACCGCTCGACCCAGGCCATCGAGATGGCATTCTCGACGAGTAGATGTCCGTCCTCGAAGTACCGCTCGCGCTGCTTCTGCGTAAGGACGCGGGGCGCAATCGAAAGGATGTCCTCGGGCGTCATGGGCGTCGTCTCCCGTAGGCGCCGCCCGACGGCGTGATGGCGTTGGGGGCTTGGGTCCCCTCCGGCGGCGCTCTGATATATCAGATTACAGGCGCGCCCGACGAAAGGTCAACGGCGCAGACGAGCCACGAGGCCACCGCCATCCGAAGACACAGGTTTCCGGAAGCCGACGACGACGAGCCGCCGGAGAACCCCGACGGCGCAATCGGCCCGCAATTGATCGCTCGCAGCGGCTCGTGCCTCTTGCAGCCGTCTGAAACGGCTCAATGCGCCATCGCCTTGGCGATCTCCTCGGTCATCTTCTTGGCATCGCCGAGCACCATGACGGTGTTCTCGCGATAGAACACCGAGTTGTCGATGCCGGCATAGCCAGAGGCGAGCGAGCGCTTGTTGAACAGCACCGTGCCCGCTTTCCAGACCTGCAACACCGGCATGCCGAAGATGGGCGACGTCTTGTCCTCCTCGGCCGCGGGGTTCACCACGTCGTTGGCGCCGATGACGTAGACGGCATCCGTCTGCGAGAACTCGGAGTTGATGTCCTCGAGCTCGAACACCTCGTCGTAGGGGACGTTGGCCTCGGCGAGCAGCACGTTCATGTGGCCCGGCATGCGGCCCGCAACGGGATGGATGGCGTATTTCACCTCGACGCCGTTCTTCTTCAGCGTGTCGGCCATCTCGCGCAGCGCGTGCTGCGCCTGCGCAACCGCCATGCCGTAGCCCGGCACGATGATCACCTTTTGCGCGTTCTTGAGGATGTAGGCGGCATCGTCTGCGCCACCGAGCTTCACCGGCTTCTGCTCGCCGGTGCCGCCAGCCGGTCCTGCCGTCTCGCCGCCGAAGCCGCCGGCGATGACCGACAGGAAGGCACGGTTCATGCCCTTGCACATGATGTAGGACAGGATGGCGCCCGACGATCCGACGAGTGCGCCGGTGATGATGAGCGCAATGTTGCCGAGCGTGAACCCGATGCCCGCCGCTGCCCAGCCCGAGTACGAGTTGAGCATCGACACAACCACCGGCATGTCCGCGCCGCCGATAGGGATGATGATGAGCACGCCGAACAGCAGCGCCGCGGCCGTCAGCAGCCAGAACAGCAGTGGGTCGCCGCCCGACTGCACCAGCGCGTAGATCAGATAGATGATGAGTCCCGCCAGCGCGATATTGATCGCGTGCCGCGCCGGCAGGATGATCGGCCTGCCTGACATGCGGCCCGAAAGCTTCGCGAACGCGATCACCGATCCGGTGAAGGTGATCGCACCGATCGCCACGCCGAGTGCCATCTCGACGAGGCTCGCCCCGCGGATATTGCCGGCGGCGCCGATACCGAACGCTTCCGGAGCATAGAGCGCGCCTGCCGCCACGAACACAGCCGCGAGACCGACCAGCGAGTGGAACGCCGCGACCAGCTCGGGCATCGCCGTCATCGGGATGCGCTTCGCCGTGATCGCGCCAATGGCACCGCCGATGCCGAGGCCGCCGACGATCAGCGCCCATGTCAGCGGATCGGTCGGTGCGCCGAGCTGCACCAGCGTGGTCAGGATGGCGATGGTCATGCCGACCATGCCGTAGGTATTGCCGGCGCGCGATGTCTCGGGGCTCGACAAGCCCCTGAGCGCCAGAATGAAAAGTATGCCGGAGGCCAGATACAGGAGCGCGACGATATCCGGAGAGAGCACGCCGGCGAGAGGATTGGCAGCGTTCATCGGGCTCAGGCTCCGTTGCGGCGACTGGCGGCGGGCGGTGGCTCGACTATGACTGCCACGATACGGCGGACAGCCGGCGCGACCACGAGCAGCGCGGCGAACGCGATGGGCCAGGCTGATGCCCAGGCCCGCAGCCACAGTCCGACGAATGCATCGCTCAGTCCGAGCGCCCGCCACGTCGCGACCCCCGACACCAGCAGCGACATGAACGCAGAGGTCAGGGCGCCGAAGAGGATGGGCGCGACGCGATGCGGAAGGCGATAGCGCGCGCTCATCGCTTCTCCTTCTTTTTGTACATGGCGAGCATGCGCTGCGTGACGAGGAAGCCGCCGAAGATGTTGATCGAGGCCATCACCAGGGCGAGGACGCCGAAAATCTTGGCGAGCCACGATCCGGCCGACACCAGCGCCACGCCCGTCGCCAGCAATGCGCCCACCACGATCACCGAGGAGATGGCGTTCGTTACGCTCATGAGCGGCGTGTGCAGCGCCGGCGTCACGGACCAGACGACGTAGTAGCCGACGAAAATGGCGATGGCGAAGACCATCAGCTCGTAGACGAATGGGCTGACCGTGCCGCCGGCGCCGGCTGCCGACGCGCTCGTCGCGCCGGCCATCAGCAGAACGCACCCCAGCCCGATGTCCAGCCTGAGTGAAGCGCGAGCGACCCGTAAGGCCCGGTTCATGTCACGCCCCTTTCGGCTGCAGGCTCGGATGCACGATTTGGCCGTCCTTCGCGACGAGCGTGCCCTTGACCACATCGTCGTTCCAGTCGATCGCGAAGGCCTTGGTCTTCTTGTCGAACATCGTCTCGAGGAAATTGAGCAGGTTTTTCGCATAGAGCGAGGTGGCGTTGACGGCGACGGTGCCGGCGAGATTGATGGGCCCGAAAATCTGCACGCCGTGCTCGTTGTGGAGCGCGCCGGGCCTCGTGAGCTCGCAGTTGCCGCCGCGCTCAGCCGCCAGATCGACGATCACCGCCCCGGGCTTCATCGTGGCCACCATCTCGGCCGTGATCAGACGTGGGGCGGGCCTCCCGGGAATCAGCGCCGTTGTGATGACGATGTCCTGGGTCTTGATGTGCGAGGCGATCAGCTCGCGCTGCTTCGCCTGATAGGCGTCGGACATGGGCTTTGCGTAGCCGGCCGCCGTCTGGGCCTGCTTGAACTCCTCGTCCTCGATCGCGATGAACTTGGCGCCGAGCGAGGCGACCTGCTCCTTGGTGGCCGGCCGCACGTCGGTCGCCGAGACCACCGCTCCGAGCCGCCGGGCCGTCGCGATGGCCTGCAGCCCGGCGACGCCGACGCCCATGATGAACACCTTTGACGCCGGCACGGTGCCGGCCGCCGTCATCATCATCGGCATCGCCTGATGCAGCATCGACGCCGCATCGACGACTGCCTTGTATCCGGCGAGATTCGATTGGCTGGACAGCACGTCCATCGACTGCGCCCGCGTGATGCGCGGCATGAATTCCATCGCGAACAGCGATGCCCCGGTCGCCGCCAGTGCATCGAGGCCGGGCCGGTCGTCGAACGGTGCCAGGATGGAGATGACCAGGGCACCGGGCTGCAGCCCGGCCAGCTCGGCCGGCTCGGGCCGGCGCACCTTGATTAGAATGTCGGCACCGGAAACGGCCTCGCCCGGCGTGCCGACAATGGTCGCTCCAGCTGCCTGATAGGCCTCGTCGACGATGCCGGAGCCGAGGCCTACCCCGCTCACGATGCGCACGGTGGCACCGAGACCTGCGAGCTTTTTCACGGTCTCCGGCGAGGCCGCTGCGCGCGGCTCTCCGCCAGCCTCAGGCGTGACGGCCACCGTCACCATGTCGAACCTCTCCCGCTGACTACGTGCAAGGGGCGCTCCGTCTCGGAACGCATCGACGCACGGCGGCTCGTTGCCGAGCGCCGCCGCGACGTGTCGGATGTGCCTGCACTTTCCCCCGTCAGACGAGGAAGAACAGCATTCCGAGCAGCAGCAGGACGATCAGCACGGTCAGGATGACGGCACCTCTGACGAAGCCGTCGTAAGTCTGCAGGTGCTCGCGATAGTCCATGGCCGGATGGCCGTTGGACGTGTCGACCGCCATGAGTCCCTCCCGTGATCGGACTAGAAGCCTTCTGTCTCTGCTAGCGCACACCGCCCCACGTATCAAGGTGAGTGCAGCCCTTTCGGCAGATGGCCGCAGCACGTGCCGCGCGGCGCGCCCGCCGCTGGCCTCACGCCAGCGCCCGCCCGAGCTCGCCGACCAGCCGTTCGACATCCTCCTCGTCGTTGTAGACGTGCGGCGAGATCCTGAGCCGCCCGACCCTCGGAGCGGCGTGCACCTGGTGGGCCGCGAGCTGCTGCACGAGCCCCTCCGGCATGCCACCGGGAAAACCGAGGCAGATCACGTGCGGAGCCCGGAATCGCTCGTCGGGTAGCGCGATCCGGTTGCCCAGCGCCGTGGCCATTTCCGCGATGCGGCGCGTGAGCCACGCGAGTCGAGCCTCGACCGCCTCACGTCCGAAGCCGGCCACTGTCTCGATGCCGAGCGCCGCCATCTCCATCGAGATGAAATGATCGCGCTCGCACATGTCGTAGCGCCGGGCCCCATCGACATAGCGTGTGTCCAGCAGATAGGTCGTCTGCTCTGCCTTCACCCCCCGCCGGCCGTAGGAGGTCTGCTCCAGCGGCACGCCGTCCTGATGGCGCTTGGCCACATAGAGAAAGGCCCGCCCGTAGGGCCCGAGCAGCCACTTGTAGGTGGGAAACACCACGAAGTCCGGATCGAGGCGCCTCACGTCCAGCGCCATGATGCCGGCGGCATGGGTTGCATCGATCAGCAGCGCAGCCCCGGTGCTCCGAACGGCCGGCGCAACCCGATCGAGATCGATGGCTCCGCCGTCGGACCAGTGCACCGACGAGATGGAGACGACGGAAACCGGCGCGGAGCCGGCCCGCTCGACGGTTTCGAGCACGGCGCTCGTCCAGTCGCCATTCACCGGCTGACGGACCGAGTCCACCGTGAAGCCCTCCGCCTCCGCTCGGCTCATCCACTCGAGAACGGGAGAGGAGTGGTCGTTCTCGAGAACGACCACGCGTGTGCCGCGCGGCACACGCAGCACTTTCGCCGCGGTCGCCACGCCATATCCGACCGACGGTATCAGGGCTACGTCCTGCGCATCGGCATTCACGATCGCCGCCGCTGCGCGTCGCGTCCGCTCGTACATCTGATCGGCGAATTCCGCGTCCAGCGTCCAAGGCTGCGTTTTTCTCAGGGCGCCTGCGCGGCCTGCCTCGGCAACCGCCTTCGGGATCGGACTCCAGCCGGCTGCATTGAAATAGGCGACATCGCGTGGGATGTCGAACAGGTCGCGCTGAGAGGAGAGCATCCTTGCAAGTCCCGGCTGTTGGTGGCCAACTTGTGGGCGATGGCGGTACTTTCGCATCCGCCACCCCCTTCGCACAATCGAGACAAGCTTATCGGGAGCATAAACGCATGCGCGGTCGTGACGTGTTCATGCAGAGCCTCGTCGCGCATGGCGTCGAGCGGATTTTCGGCAATCCGGGAACGACGGAAAGCCCGCTGCTCGACAGCCTCGCGGCCTATCCGGCTATCAAGTACGTAACCACCCTGCAGGAATCGATCGCGCTCTGCGCCGCGAGCTACTATGCGCAGGCTTCGGGCAAGACCGGCGTCGTCTCGCTGCACGTCGCCCCGGGCCTCGGCAACGCCATCGGCATGATGTACGGCGCCCTCCGCTCCGGCTCTCCGATGATCGTCACAGCCGGCCAGCAGGACACGCGGATGCGCTTGAACAATCCCGTGCTCGGCCACGATCTGGTCGCGATGGCGGCGCCGGTTACCAAGTGGAGCGTGCAGGTCGAGCGACCCGACGAGATGGGCCCGATCCTGCGTCGCGCCTTCAAGGTGGCGCACGATGGCCCGCCGGGCCCCGTTTTCGTCGCGCTGCCGATCGACGTCATGGAGGCGGAAGCCTCGGTCGGCTCCGCCGAGCCGGCTCAGCTCTGGCGCGCGCCAAGACCGGACCCGAAAGGCATCGCGGCCATCGCCGAGGCCCTTCTCGCCGCCAAGTCGCCGGTCATCGTCGCCGGCGACGACGTTGCCCGGGCCGGTGCCAATGCCGAGCTCGTCCGTCTCGCCGAGGCCGTGGGCGCCTCCGTCTGGCTGGAGGGACTGAAGCTGCTCATGCCGTTCCCCACGGCACATCCTTCGGCTCGGCTCGGACTGCCGCTCGATGCCGCCTCCATCGCCAAGGTGCTCGGCTCTGCCGACATGGTGCTGCTCGTGGGCGGCTCCTTCTTCGAGGACGTGTGGCACGCCCCGCAGTCGCCGTTCCCCGCCGGTGCAAAGGTCGCGCAGATCGAGGCGAGTCCCGAGCGGCTGGCCTTTGCCGTGGCGCCGAGCCTCGGCCTCGTCGGCTCGATCCGCCATGCGCTTTCGGGTCTCGTGGCCGAGATCGACCGCGTGGCAACGCCGGATTGGCGCGGCGACGTGCGCCGCCGCAACGCAGGCCTCGCGCAGCTCAAGGCCAAGGAGGTCGCGGCCCAGAAATCGCGCGCCGAGAAGGCGTGGGATCGCGAGCCGATCTCCATGCCGCGCGTCATGGCCGAAATTCGCGACGCACTGCCTGCCCGGGCCATTCTTGTCGATGAATCCATCACCGCCTCGATCGACCTCGCGCGCACGATCGATTTCGAGAAGGCCGGCGACTATTTCGGCGCCCGGGGCGGCGGCATCGGCCAGGGAGTCGCCGGCGTGCTCGGGGTGGCCGTGGCCCAGCCGAAGCGGCCAGTGCTCTGCGTCTCCGGCGACGGCTCGGCCATGTATGCGATCCAGGCGCTCTGGACCGCCTCGCATGTCGGCCTGCCCATCGTCTTCGTCATCCTCGCCAATCGCGAGTACCGCGTCCTGAAGCACAACATCGACGTCTACCGCCAGCGCTTCGGCATCGCCTCGCAGGAGCCTTACGCCTACATGGACCTCGGCGGTCCGGCGCTCGGCTTCGTCGAGATGGCGGCCGGCATGGGGGTCGCCGGCACGCGCGTGACGAAGCCGGGCGACGCCGGCGCTGCCATCAAGGCCGCATTCGCCTCCGGCAAGCCCCACCTCGTCGAGGTCGCCATCGAGGCGAAGCGGTAGACCATCGCTAAGCATCAGAGGACGCGCAGCTGGTTTCCATGGCTGCGCGCCCCTCGTGGCTATTCCAGCTTGATATTCGCCGTCTTCACCAGCTCCGCGAGCGATTTCCGGTCCTGCTCGCGGAAGGCCGCGATCTCTTCCGGCGTCTGGAACAGCGGCACGGCTCCGGCGAGCGCCAGCTTCGCTTTCATCTCGTCCGTCCGCGACAGCTCGACCACCTTGGCGTTGAGCTTCTGGATGACCTCTTTCGACGTGCCTCCGGGCGCCCAGAGTGTGAACCACAACGGCACGTCGCAATTCGGAAAGCCCGACTCCGTCAAAGTTGGCACCTGCGGGAAATCGGCCATGCGCTCGGTGTGATTGACGGCGAACATGTGCAGCTTGCCGGCTTTGACGTGCGGCAGCGTAACCGGCTCATTCATCATCTGGATGTTGCCGGCGAGTAGGTCGGTCAGGCTGTCGGCGCCGCCACGATAAGGCACATGCAGGATGTCGACGCCCGCCTTTGCCTTGAAAGCCTCGAAGCGCAGATGTGGCGTCGTGCCGTTGCCGGACGAGCCGAAGGCCAGCTTGCCGGGGTTTTTCTTGGCGTAATCGACAACCTCGCCGATGGTCTTGGGGCCGGCACCCGCACCGATCACGTGGCCGCACAGGACGTCGCCGACGCGCGCAACCGGCATCAGCGAGGCGGCATCGTAGTTCACCTTTCGCACCATCGGCAGAAACACGGTCGTCGTCGCGCCGGTGATGAGGAACGTGTAGCCGTCGGGCGTTGCCTTGGCGGCGGCCTCGGTGCCGATGAGCCCGCTGGCCCCGCCGCGGTTCTCGATCACGAATTGCTGCCCGAAGGCTTGCGTGAGCTTGTCCGCCCAGGGCCTCGCCACTGCATCCGTTCCGCCGCCGGCCGCGAACGGCACGATGATGCGCACCGGCTTGTCCGGCCAGGCCTGGACCTGGGCCGTAGCCCTGAGCGGTAGAGCCGCAGCGACTGCTGTGCTGGCCCCGAGCGATAGAAAATGGCGGCGTTTCATGGCGTGTCGGCTCCCTGATGTCGGTCGTCCGCCACCTCCGGCACGGCAGAAGTGGCGGCTGTCGTCCCGCGACCGCCCCATGATGCGCGGGCGGCGCCGAACCGCAAGCCGGGACCGGCACCTGCCATGATGCGGGCTCGCTCAGACCCTGTTCACCTCGACCGTGCGCAAGGCCGGCATCAGCTCGTCCGAGATCAGCCGCATGCTCGGCAGCGACAGGGACGCCGGCATCCCCGCCCAGTTCGTGCGCACGACGAGATGGCTGCAGCCGAGCTCGGACCAGTAGGGGCGGAGCTGCTCGAAGCAGTCCTCCGGCGATCCGAGGATGAAGCGGCCTTCCGTCAGCCGCTCGAACGAGGCGGAGAAGTCGGCGTTGTCCGGCATCACCTTGTCCTGCCCCCACTTCGCATAGTCGGCGTATTTGCCTCCGAGATAAGGCGCGGCCATCTCGATCGCCGTCCGCCGGTCCTTGGCGCAGAACACCTCCTTGAACACGGGCAGATCGCGCGGAAACGGCTTGCCGCAGGCTTTAAGCTCGTCACGGTAGACGCCCATCATGCGTCGCAGCGACTCGAGGCTCGCGTGCGGGTTGATGAACCAGGCGTCCGAGAGCCGCGCGGCGCGTCTGACTGCCGGGTCGTTGTTGGCGGCGATCCAGATCGGCGGCCGCGGCTGCTGGATAGGCCGCACGTTCATGACCACGTTGTCGAGCCTGCACGTCTCGTCCTCGTAGGAGACGGGCTTGCCGGTCCACAGCTGCTGCACGAGATCGAGGTAGGCCTCGAAGCGCTTGACCCGCTCGCCCTTCGGCACCGCGAACGCGTCGAACTCCATGTCCCGGTAGCCGAGGCCGACGCCGAACACGAAGTTGCCTTTGGCGATGATGTCGAGCGTGGCGATGGTCTCGGCCGTGTAGACCGGATTGTGCAGGTTCAGGAGCAGGATGCCTGTCCCGAGCGTCATCTCGCCGGCCTCGGCTGCAAGCCGCGCCAGGAACGGCACGAGTTGCAGCTGCTTGTTGTCGCCTTCGTTCAGGTAATGCTGGCCGGTGAGCAGCGAGTCCCAGCCCCGATCGCGGGCGTGATGCACCATCACGATCTGGTCGGCGAGCGCCTGCACCATGTCCGTGCCGACCTTCTGCTGGTTGGTGATGAAAAGGCCGACCTTCATGGGCATGTCCTTCGGGTGTGCGATCGCTTGTCTGGTATTCGAGGATGCCCGGGGGGCTTGCACATGGCAACCACGCGGAATCGGCCGTGGCGCGCGGTGAGCTGCCACCCTATTCTGTGCCGGGAACGCCACGCGGAGGCCCGCCATGCGCTTCGGACTATTCGGCGGTGCGCGCTCTGCGGGGGACGGCCCGGCAGGCGACAGCATCGGCTATGGCCGCTACATCGACTATGTGCTCGAGGCCGAGGCGCTCGGCTTTCATTCCGTCTTCGTCGTCGAGCACCATTTCACGGGTGTGGGACAGGTCTCGGCCTCGCTGAGCCTGCTCGCCTACCTCGCAGCACGCACGAGCCGCATCCGGTTGGGCACGGCCGTCGTCGTGTTGCCGTGGCACAATCCGGCGCTCCTCGCCGAGCAGGTGGCGACACTCGATCTCCTGTCCGGCGGCCGCTTCGACTTCGGCGTCGGCAAAGGCTATCGCGATACCGAGTTCCAGGGCTTCGCAATTCCGTCCGGCGAGGCCGGCGAGCGGTTCGAGGAGGCGATGGCCTTCCTGCGAATGGCCTGGACATCCCCCGGCCGGTTCTCTCACCGGGGCAAGCGCTGGCGCTTCGACGACGTGGTGATCGAGCCCCGCCCGGTGCAGCAGCCTCACCCGCCCTTTTGGATGGGCGCCGGCAGCCCGGCGTCCATCACGAAGGCGGCGGCCGAGGGCTTCAACCTGCTTCTCGATCAGGTGGCGCCAGTGGATCTCATCGTGGAGCGCGTCCGCCAATTCCGCAGCACCTGCGCCGAGGTGGGGCGAACGCTCGCTCCCCATCAGGTCGCCGTAGCGCGCGGGCTGCAACTCGTCGACAGCGAGGCTGAGCGGCGACAGGCGCTGGAGGTGCGCGCCCGCGTCCTCAAAACCATAGGCGGTCTCGCACGCGGGCCCGGCGCCGAGCGCTATCACAACCTGACGCCGGAGACGGCCGCCGCGCTCGCGGCCGAGGAGGCAGCGCTGCTCGGCTCGCCCGACGAGATCGTGGCACGGTTGAAAAAGCTGCAGGCGGGCGGCGTCGACTATGTGCTGCTGGTCGATCCGACGGGCTCGCGCCAGTCCCTGGCCCGCTTCGCGGCCGAGGTCATGCCGGCATTCGCTGGCTGAGTCGCTCTGATGAGTTGCCATCGTACAGGCATCGGAGCGACGGTGCGGAACG
>JBFWQN010000081.1:0-14022 GCA_050249405.1 Hyphomicrobiaceae bacterium
GAGATCACGGTGACCACGGCCATCACCGAGACGAAGCTCCGGCGCGGCAAGGTGGGGCGGCTCGGCCAGGTCGTGTCGGAACGGCGCTTCACCAACCAGCGGGGCGAGCTGTGCGCCGTGCTGAAGACGACGCTGTTCCGGCGATGAGGGCGGCATGACACCGAAAAGCAAAGGCCCGCTCTCCCGCTTCCGCATACTGGATCTGACGCGCGTGCGCGCCGGGCCGACGGCGGTGAAGCAGCTTTCGGACTGGGGCGCCGATGTCGTCAAGATCGAGAGCCCCGCCGAGGACGACATGACCGGCGCGCGGGACGGCTCGGATTTCCAGAATCTGAACCGCAACAAGCGGTCGATGACGCTCGATCTCAAGAGGCCGGGCGCGCTCGACGTGCTGAAGCGGCTCGCGCTCGACGCCGACGTGCTGGCCGAGAACTTCAGGCCCGACGTGAAGCACCGCCTCGGCTTCGACTACGAGACGATGCGCAAGGTCAACCCGCGCCTCGTCTACGCCAGCATGTCGGGCTTCGGCCAGGAAGGGCCCTACGCGACGCGGCCGGGTTTCGACCAAATCGCGCAGGCCATGGGCGGGCTGCAGTCGATCACCGGACATCCAGGCAGCGGGCCGCAGCCGGCGGGAATTCCCGTGGCCGATCTTTCGACCGGGCTTTTCGCGGCGATCGGCATTCTGGTCGCGCTGCTCGAGCGCGAGGTGACGGGCGAGGGGCGTTGGGTGCAGGCCTCGCTCCTCCAGTCGCAGCTCGCCATGCTCGATTTCCACGCCGCTGCCTGCCTCATGGAGGGCAAGGTCTCGCGCCAGGTCGGCAACCGGCACGCGACCACCGTGCCGATGGGCGTGTTTCCCTCCAGGGACGGCCATGTGGTGATGGGCGCCTCGGGGCAGGCGCAGCACAGGAAGCTCTGCGAGCTGCTGGGCACGGAGCGCTACCTCGCGGATCCCCGCTTCGCGACGCTCGAGGCCCGCGCCGAGAACGCCGAGGACTACATCGCCGATCTTTCGGAGGTGACGCGCCGTCATACGACGGCGGAGCTCGTGGAGATGCTGAATGCGGCCGGCCTCGCCTGCGGGCCGATCAACACCATCGACAAGGTTCTGGCCGACCCGCAGGTGGCGACGTTCGGCATGGTCCGCCCCGTCGAGCATCCGCGGCTCGGCCGGTTGAGCCTGCTCAGTGCGCCATTCAAGCTCTCGGGCGTCGAGCCGGTCATGGAGCGGGCCTCGCCCGAGAAGGGCGAGCACACCGACGAGATCCTTGGCGAGGGTGGCTTCACGGCCGCCGAGATCGCGGCGCTTCGCAAGGATGGCATCGTGGCCTGAAGCCCCCTCCAGAGGGGCCGGGCGCAACTGGGCAGGAGACGCCTATGAAGATCGAGAAGGCGGCGCCGCTGATCGGCGCCCTCGTCACGGACATCGACGTGAAAGCGTTGTCAGAGGCCGACTGGCAGCAGCTCTACCGCGCCTGGCTCGACCACCACGTGATGGTGGTGCGTGGCCAGGGTCTGACCAAGGCTGATTATGTGGCCTACAGCCGGCGCTTCGGCACGCTGAAGCCGCACCGCGTCAAGCGCACGCGCGATCCGGAGCACTCCGAGATCACGCTGATGGGCGTCACCACGCAATCCGATGCCAAGGCCGACCGGCTGATCCTCAATCGGGGGCAGGGCTGGCACACGGATAGCCCGTGGGACACCGACATCTGCAAGGCGACGCAGCTCTACGGCCTCGAGATCCCGAGCTACGGCGGCGATACGCTGTTCGCCAACATGCACACGGCCTACGAGGCGCTGCCCCAGCGTCTCAAGGACAAGTGTGCTGAGCTCAAGCTCGAGTTCGCCTATGGCGGCCGCGAGCGGAAGGGCATCGATCTCCTCGACCCCGAGGACCAGAAACGCCCGCCAGCGGTCCACGACCTCGTGCGCGTGCATCCGGAGACGAAGAGGAGGTCGCTCTACTTCAACCCCTACCACGTGCTCCGCGTGCAAGGGTGGTCGGATGCCGACAGCGAGAAGCTCTTCGCCGAGCTCTCCTGGTACATGCTGCAGCCCAATGCCGAGTACCGGCACAAGTGGCGGGTCGGTGACATCGTGATCTGGGACAACCGCTGCACCGTGCATTCGGCGGCCGGTGGCAACCCGTCCGACGAGCGGCGGGTCCATTGGCGCACGACGATCATGCAGTAGCGCCGGGCGGCGGACGCCGGCTGGCGCGTGGGTGGCGATGGGACGCGGTGCCCCATCGCCGCTCGCCTCACGAGGCGCCCAACTACTTCGGCGGCTCGATCCCGGCCTTCTTCACGACGTCGGCCCAGCGGGCGACGTCCGCCTTCACGATCGCGAGCATGCGGTCGCCGCCCCGGTCCTCGGGCTTCGGCACGACGCCGCCGATGTCGAGGAACTTCTTCTGCACGTCCGGATCCTCCAGCGACTTCGCCACCGCCTCGCGCAGCTTGGCGAGGATCGGCGCCGGCAGGCCCTTCGGCGCATAGAGGCCGAGCCAGCTCTCGATCTTGAAGGACGGCAGGCCACCCTCCGCGGAGGACGGCACGTCGGGCAGGAGCGGCGTGCGCTTGCCGACGTTGGTGGCGGCGGCGAAGCCCTTTACCGCGCCCGGCAGAACGTGGTTGCGGGTCGAGGCGATGAGCTCGCACGTGCCGTCGATGGCGCCGGACAGGATGTCGTTGATGGTCTGCCCGTAGCCCCTGTAGACGACGTAGGTGGGCTCCACGCCGATCTGGCTGAAGAAGACGACGCAGGTCAGGTGCGACAGCGAGCCCGCGCCGTTGTGTCCGATCTTCAGGCCTTTGCCGGTCTTCTTCGCGTAGTCGATGTACTCCTGCAGCGTGCTGGCGGGGAAATCCTTCCGCGTGATCATGATGTGCGGCGTGACCAGGTGGATGCCGAGATAGTCGAAATCCTTGGTCGGGTCGTAGGGCAGCTTCGCATTGGTCGACACCGAGGCCGCATGCGTGCCCATGTGCGCGAAGCCGATGGTGTAGCCGTCGGGCTTGGCGTTCTTGCCCCGAAGGCCACCGGTGCCGCCGCCCGCGCCGGCCACGTTCTCGACCACGACGCTCTGGCCGAGCACCTTGGCGAGCGCTTCGGCCATGATGCGCGAGGAGACGTCCGAGGCGCCGCCCGCCGCGAACGGCACGATCAGCGTGATGGTGCGCTCCGGATAGTCGGCGGCAGCCGGTAGCGGCGCGACAGCGAGCGCCCCTGCCGCGAGCATCAGGGCCGACAGCGTCCGCCGTCCGAGACGTCGCCAAAGACCGTTCGTCATGGGTGTTCTCCTCCTCTGTTGTTTTCTTGCCGTGACCGTTAGCGGCCGCGGCGACCTTGGGCAGTCGGCGTTTGTCCCGGCTACTCCGCGAAAACGGTGTCGCGCCGCCGCCTCGCCCATGGAAGCGCGGCCGCGACCAGGATGACCAGCGTCATGGCCAGCATGCCGGCTGCGAGCTTGTGGTCGAGGAAGGTCCAGGCGCTTCCCTGCGAGATCGCCATCGCCTGCCTGAGCTTCTCCTCGAGCAGACGGCCGAGCACGAAGCCGAGCAGCATGGGGGCCGGCTCGAACTCGAGCTTGATCAGCAGGTAGCCGACGACGCCGAAGACAGCGGTCAGATAGACGTCGAGGGGGTTGTTGCCCACCGAGTAGATGCCGATGCAGCAGAACAGCATGATCGCCGGAAACATCAGCCGGTACGGCACCTTCAGCAGTCGCACCCACAAGCCGACCAGCGGCAGGTTGATGACCAGCAGCATCAGATTGCCGATCCACATCGAGGCGATCATTCCCCAGAAGAGCTTCGGCTGCTTGGTCAGGATCTCCGGCCCCGGCACCAGATTGTGAATGGTCATGGCGCCGACCATGAGCGCCATCACGGCATTCGGCGGAATGCCCAGCGTGAGCAGCGGGATGAAAGCCGTCTGCGCGCCCGCGTTGTTGGCGGCCTCGGGTCCGGCCACGCCCTCGATGGCGCCACGGCCGAAGCGCGAGGGATCGGTCGCGATGTTCTTCTCGATGGTGTAGGAGGCGAAGGGGGCGAGCACGGCGCCGTTGCCCGGCAGCAACCCAAGGAAGGCGCCGAGCCCTGTTCCGCGCATGATGGGCATGGCCGAGCGGCGCAGCTCCTCCCGGTTGGGGAGCAGGCTGCCGATCCTTTGGCGCACGACGTCGCGTGTCTCGGGCGTCTCCAGGTTGCGCAGGATCTCGGCAAAGCCGAAGACGCCCATGGCGACCACGGCGAAGTCGATGCCGTCGTCGATCTCGCTCCAGCCGAACGTGAGCCGCTCGTCGCCGGTCACCAGATCGCGGCCGATGGTGGCGAGCAGCACGCCGACAAAGATCATGGCAATGGCCTTGATGAGCGATCCTCGCGCCAGAACGACGGCGAGCATCAACCCGAGCACCATCAGCGCGAAATAGTCCGCCGGATGGAACAGCAGGGCGAATCGCGTGAGGGGCACGGCGAGCCCAGCGATCACGATCGTGGCGACGGTGCCGGCGAAGAACGATCCTATCGCGGCGATCCCGAGGGCCGCTCCGGCGCGGCCTTGCTGCGCCATGGCGTGGCCGTCGAGCGCGGTCACGACCGAGGTCGCCTCGCCGGGGATGTTGACGAGGATCGCCGTGGTCGAGCCACCGTACTGCGCGCCGTAGTAGATTCCGGCGAGCATGATCAGCGCCCCGATCGGGTCCGCACCGTAGGTGAGCGGCAGCAGCATCGAGATCGTGGCGACAGGCCCCACGCCAGGCAGCACGCCGATCAGCGTGCCGATGAGGCAGCCGATGAAGCACAGCAGGAGGTTCTGCAGACCGAGCGCCACGCCGAAGCCGAGCGTGATGTTGCCGAGAAGATCGGTCATGGGCCCGCTCAATAGTTGAGGAGGAAGGGAGCGAGCGGGATCGGCAGGCGCAGCACGTACTTGAAGAGCACGACGCAAGCACCCGAAAGCAGCAGCGAGAAGACCACCACCTCGAGCGGCCGGGAGTCGCGGTCGGCGAATGCGGCGATCATCACCGAGAGGGGCCCGGCGACGGCGAGCCCCAATGAACGGATCGTCGCGGCGAAGAGAACCACGGCCCCCAGCACGAACAGCGGGCCGCGCAGATGGAAGGGCGCGAGCCGCTCCTGGTCCGGGAGCAGGCCGATGCCGGCGATGACGACGCCGAGCACGGCAATGAGCACGGCCATCGATTTCGGCACGAGGCCGGGACCAACGCCCGCCCCGTCCTGGATCGGCAGGTGTACGATCCCGGCGAAGGCCGCCGCGGCGATCGCACATAGAAACAGACCCGCAACAAGATCGCGGGCGACGCCCGGCCGTCGCCGGTCGCCGTAGCCGTCGGATGGCATGCGTTTCCTCCCTCGGGCGCCTCGTGCAGCGGGCGCCTGTTCCCTGGGTTGCCGGGGCGAGCCGGCCGCAAGGCGATGCTAGGCCGAAATCGCGATGCGCGTCATCCCTCTTGATGCGCGCGTTGAACCCATCGGCAGCGATGCCCTCGGTTCTGCACCGGAGTTCTTGACACCCACCGCCGCCCGACGCTCGATCTGTGCACTTCCGCGCCCGAGTCCGCTCCGGCGCCACCCGGACCGACCTTCGACAACGAGGACCCGATGCCAGCGACGAGCCGCCCCCTCATTCCGCAACCCGTGCTCGACCGGCTGAAGGCCGCCGCGGGGCCCGGCGGCTATCTCGACAGGCCCGAGGACATCGCGCCCTTCGCCAAGAGCTGGCGCGGCAACTGGCAAGGCGCCTCGCCGCTTTTCCTGCGCCCCCGCACCACCGCCGAGATGGCCGCGATCGTGGCAATCTGCGCCGAGACGGGGACGGCCATCGTGCCCCAGGGCGGCAACACGGGGCTCACCTACGGCAGCCAGCCGGGTACCGGCATGAACGAGGTGATCGTCTCGACGCAGCGCATGAAGGCCATCCGCGAGATCGACCTGCAGAACGACACCATCACGGTCGAGGCGGGCGTGGTGCTGCAGGAGATCCAGCGCAAGGCCGCCGACGTCAACCGGCTGTTCCCTCTCAGCCTCGGGGCGGAGGGCACGGCGCAGATCGGCGGCAACATCTCGACCAACGCCGGCGGCATCCAGGTGCTGCGCTACGGCAATACGCGGAACCTGGTGCTCGGCCTCGAGGTGGTGCTACCCGACGGGCAGGTGTGGAACGGGTTGCGCGGGCTCCGGAAGGACAATACGGGCTATGACCTGAAGCAGCTCTTCATCGGTGGCGAGGGCACGCTCGGCATCGTCACGGCCGCTGTGCTCAAGCTTTTTCCGCGCCCGAGCGAATCGCAGTCCGCCTGGATCGCGGTGGCCACGCCCGATGCGGCCGTGGCGCTGCTCGGGCTCATGCGCGAGGAGCTCGGCGAGAGCGTATCCTCTTTCGAGCTGATCAGCCGGCCGACCGTCGACCTGCTGCTCGCCGGCGTTCCAGGCTCGACCGACCCGATGCCGGTCGTCTATCCCTGGTACGTGCTCACGGAGGTGACGGGACAGGGCGCACCAGGCTCCCTGGCCGAGCCGCTGGCGCGCGTGCTTGGCCTTGCCGTCGAGAAGGAGACCGCGCTCGACGCGGTGCTCGCCACGTCGGGCGAGCAGGCTCGCAAGCTCTGGAAAATGCGCGAGGATCTGCCTTTCGGAGTGCAGGCGGCGGGGGGCGCTGTCCCGCATGACGTCTCGGTGCCGCTCTCCCGCATCACCGAGTTCATCCGGCGCGCCGATACGGCCATGAAGGCCGCCTACCCCACGTCGCGCTTCTGCTGCTTCGGGCACGTGGGCGACGGCAATTTGCACTACAACCCTGTGCGCCCGGCGGACTGGACCTACGAGCAGTTCGCGGGGGAGCGAGAGGCGATCAACAAGATCGTGCACGATATCGTCGTCGATCTCGGTGGCTCGATCAGCGCCGAGCACGGCATCGGCGTCGTTCGGCTCGAGGAGAACCTGCGCTACAAGAGCCCCGTCGAGATCGACCTCATGCTGCGCATCAAGCGGGCGCTCGACCCGACCAACATCATGAACCCGGGCAAGGTCGTGCGCCTCTGACATCGCGCGGGAGCTGAAAACGAGAACGGCGCCACACGAGGTGGCGCCGCGACGTTCCAGCCCCTGATGCAGGGCCTTGAGCAGTCAGTTCAGAAGCTCTTTCAGCTTCTTCGCCGGCGTGAATTTCGGCACGTTGGAGGCCGGGATTTGGATCGGCGCCTTTGTCAGGGGGTTGATGCCCTCGCGCGCCTTGCGCTTCTGAACCTTGAAGGTGCCGAAATCGGGGATGCGCACGTCGTTTCCCTGCTTCATCGACGCGGCAATGCTCTCCATGACGGTCTCGACGGCGGAGCGGGCTTTGTCCTTGGTCAGCTCGCACTTCTCGGCGACGGCGTCGATCAGGTCCTGCTTGCTCATTCTTGATTTCCTTCAGATCGGTGCATCGATGACATGCATGGGCCTGGCCGCAATGGGCTTGGAGGCCCGCCCGTCGGCTGCTTTCCAGCAGCGTGCAGCTACCAATCCCCAATAGACGGCAAGGTCAAGGCAAAAAACGGCAGAAACCCGCATGAATCCAGGGGTTTTGAGCGTTTCGGCAGCGTGCGTCAGATTGAACGTGGAACAATGAAGCCCGGCGCGCGGGATGCGCGGCCGGGCTCCGTAGTTCGTCATTTCTCGAGCCTAAGCGGCTCGTCGTGTCGTCAGTGCGCCGTCGGGCGCTCGGCAGAGCCGTCGACGGGGGCGACGGCCGCGGAGGGCTCGGGCTCCCACGCGATCGGGTCCGGCATGCGCACGAGCGCCTGCTTCAGCACCTCGTCCATGCGCGCGACCGGGATGATGGTCAGCTTGGCCTTCACCTCGGAGGGGATCTCGGACAGATCCTTGGTGTTCTCATCCGGGATCAGCACCGTTTTGATGCCGGCCCGGAGTGCCGCAAGCAGCTTCTCCTTGAGCCCGCCGATCGGCAGCACACGTCCCCGCAGCGTGATCTCGCCCGTCATGGCGATATCCTTGCGGACCGCGATGCCTGTCAGCACCGAGATGATGGCCGTCACCATGGCCACGCCGGCTGACGGACCATCCTTGGGCGTCGCACCTTCCGGCACGTGCACGTGGATGTCCTTCTTGTCGAACATCGACGCCGGAATGCCCCAGTCGACCGACCGCGAGCGCACGTAGGCGTTGGCTGCCTGGATCGACTCCTTCATCACGTCGCGCAGGTTGCCCGTGACCGACATCTTGCCCTTGCCGGGCATCATCACGCCTTCGATGGTCAGGATCTCGCCGCCGACCTCGGTCCAGGCGAGACCGGTGACGACACCGACCTGATCCTCGAGCTCGGCCTCGCCGAACCGGTACCTCGGCACACCGAGATAGCCTTCGACCATGTCCGCCGTGACGTGCACGGTCTTGTGTTTCTCGACCAGGATATCCTTGACCGCTTTCCGCGCCAGCTTCGAGATCTCCCGCTCGAGCGAGCGCACGCCCGCCTCACGGGTGTAGCGCCGGATGAGCAGGCGGATGGCCTCGTCGTCGACGCTCCACTCGGACATCTCGAGCCCGTGCGCGGTGCGCGACTCGGGCAGAAGATGCCGCTTGGCGATCTCGACCTTCTCGTCCTCCGTGTAGCCGGCGAGGCGAATGATCTCCATCCGGTCCATCAGGGCCGGCGGAATGTTCAGCGTGTTCGCCGTGGTCACGAACATGACGCTCGACAGGTCGTAGTCGACCTCGAGGTAATGGTCGTTGAACGTGGCGTTCTGCTCGGGGTCGAGAACCTCGAGCAGCGCCGCCGCAGGATCGCCCCGGAAATCGGAGCCCATCTTGTCGATCTCGTCGAGAAGGAACAGCGGATTGGTCCGCTTGGCCTTCTTCATCGACTGGATCACCTTGCCCGGCATGGAGCCGATGTAGGTACGGCGATGACCGCGGATCTCGGCCTCGTCGCGCACGCCGCCGAGGCTCATGCGCACGAACTCGCGTCCCGTGGCATTGGCGATCGACTTGCCGAGCGACGTCTTGCCCACGCCGGGAGGTCCGACGAGGCACAGGATCGGACCCTTCAGCTTGTTGGTCCGGTTCTGCACCGCCAGATACTCGACGATCCGCTCCTTGACCTTCTCGAGCCCGTAATGCTCCTTGTCGAGGATGTCCTGCGCCTCGTTGAGGTCCTTCTTGACCTTGCCCTTGAGGCCCCACGGAATCGACAGCAGCCAGTCGAGGTAGTTGCGCACGACCGTCGCCTCGGCCGACATCGGGCTCATCTGCTTGAGCTTCTTCAGCTCCGCCAGCGCCTTGTCCTTGGCCTCTTTCGACAGCTTGGTCTGCTCGATCTTCTCCTCGAACTCGGCGATGTCGTCACGCTCGTCGCTGTCGCCCAGCTCCTTCTGGATCGCCTTCATCTGCTCGTTCAGGTAGTACTCGCGCTGCGTCTTCTCCATCTGACGCTGGACGCGCTTCCTGATCTTCTTCTCGACCTGCAGGACGGAGATCTCGCTCTCCATCAGCGTGAAGACGCGCTCGAGCCGATCCGAGATGCGCGTGATCTCGAGGATCTCCTGCTTGTCCGCGATCTTGATGACGAGATGCGAGGCAATCGTATCCGCCAGCTTCGAGTGATCCTCGATCTGCGACAGCGTGCCGAGCACCTCGGGGCTGATCTTCTTGTTCAGCTTGACGTAGCTCTCGAACTGCGAGACGGCCGACCGGGCCAGCGCCTCCACCTCGTCGGCGTTACCCGCCGATTCGGCGATGCGCTCGATCTCGGCCTCGAAGAAGTCCGTGTTGGCCGTATAGCCCTGGATCCGTGCACGTGCCGTGCCCTCGACCAGCACCTTGACGGTGCCGTCCGGCAGCTTGAGGAGCTGCAGCACAGAGGCGAGCGTGCCCACCGTATAGATGGCGTCCGGCGAGGGATCGTCGTCGCTCGCATCCTTCTGGGCGACGAGCAGGATTTGCTTTTCCGCCCGCATCACCTCCTCGAGCGCGCTGATCGACTTCTCGCGCCCGACGAACAGTGGAACGATCATGTAAGGGAACACGACGATGTCGCGCAGCGGGAGCACCGGATAGACCTCCCGGGCCGCTCCCTTGTCCTTGGCTCTCATCCGATTCTCTTCGCTCATCGTCTTCCCATCCGCTTTCCGTGCAGGTCACCGGCTCCTTGCAGAGCCCGCGCCATGCCTATTGTGCCGTCCCAAGCGTCATAGTGACCCCACGAGCCCCTCGACTTGCAGCGGGTGCCAGCTTTCAGTCGCACGCCCGCTGCCGATTGCCGGTCTTGCGCGAGCAAGCCCGGATCGGAGAGTTAATAGCAGTTGAGAACATTTCAAGGCCATCGCCTGCGCCCCGCCCGCTCGAACGGCGGGCTCGGCTCCGCCGTCATTGCTGTTTCACGCGAGCGTGGCAGAGATCAGGCAGAGCTGCCCTTCTCCTCGGCGCGCTCGGTATAGATGCGCAGCGGCTTGGCTCCGCCATCCACGACCTCCGGGCCGATGACGACCTCCTCGACGCCCTTCATGGCCGGCAGGTCGAACATCGTATCCAGCAGGATGCCTTCCATGATGGAGCGCAAACCCCGGGCGCCTGTCTTGCGCTCGATCGCCTTGCGCGAGATGGCCTTGAAGGCGTCCTGGGTGATGGTGAGCTGCACATCCTCCATCTCGAAGAGGCGCTGGTATTGCTTGACCAGGGCATTCTTCGGCTCGGTGAGGATCTGGATCAGCGCCTTCTCGTCGAGATCCTCGAGCGTGGCGATGACCGGCAGGCGGCCGATGAACTCGGGAATCAGGCCGAATTTCAGCAAATCCTCCGGCTCGACCTCTTTCAGGATGTCACCGGTGCGCCGCTCGTCCGGACCGATGATGGTGGCGCCAAAGCCGATGGAGGTGCCCTTGTTCCGCCGCGAGATGATCTTCTCGAGACCGGCGAAGGCGCCGCCGCAAATGAAGAGGATGTTGGTGGTGTCGACCTGCAGGAACTCCTGCTGAGGATGCTTGCGGCCGCCCTGTGGGGGCACCGACGCGATGGTGCCTTCCATGATCTTGAGCAGGGCCTGCTGCACGCCCTCGCCGGACACGTCTCGCGTGATCGACGGATTGTCCGACTTGCGGCTGATCTTGTCGACCTCGTCGATGTAGACGATGCCGCGCTGCGCCCGCTCGACGTTGTAGTCGGCATTCTGCAGCAATTTCAGGATGATATTCTCGACGTCCTCGCCCACATAGCCCGCCTCGGTGAGAGTCGTGGCGTCGGCCATCGTGAACGGCACGTCGAGGATGCGGGCGAGCGTCTGCGCCAGCAGCGTCTTGCCACAACCTGTTGGTCCGACGAGCAGGATGTTCGACTTGGCGAGCTCGACGTCGTTCGACTTGGACGCGTGATTGAGCCGCTTGTAATGATTGTGAACAGCCACCGAGAGCACGCGCTTGGCGTGAATCTGGCCGATCACGTAAGAGTCGAGAACGTTGCAGATCTCCTGCGGCGACGGCACTCCGTCCCGCGATTTGACCAGCGTGTTCTTATTCTCCTCCCGGATGATGTCCATGCACAGCTCGACGCATTCATCGCAGATGAACACGGTCGGTCCGGCTATGAGCTTCCTCACCTCGTGCTGGCTCTTGCCGCAGAAGGAACAGTAGAGGGTGTTTTTCTCGTTAGGCATCCGGCTCTCTCATGCCTGGCGAGCAGGCTCGTCACAGGGCGACCTAGAGTTGGCGACGGGACTTGGCCTTCCAGGATCGGGCACACCTCCGCTCACGATCGCTGCTTCTGCTCCACCACGGGCTACGCATGAATCCATCTAATGCGATCTGACCACGCTAGCGGCAGCCAGATCAAGAATGGATTAACAAGACCATTACATGGCGCGACGCACTGCGCTCGATTGATACAGTCCTGTGACGTGCGAGCCACCCCTATATCGGGGCGGCGACACCTAGCCGCAAGTGACCGCCTCGCGGCGTTCGGGCGTATGGCCCGGCGACGCGAGGCAAGCGGGCTGCGGGGCTGGGCAGCGACAAGCATCAGGTGTCTTTGCGAGCCTCGGCACCGAAGTCGATCTCGTCACGACTGGAGAGAACGCGGTCGATCAAGCCGAAAGTCTTGGCCTCGTCGGACGTCATGAAGTGGTCGCGATCGAGCGTGAACTCGATCTTCTCGTAGCTTTGACCGGTATGCTTTACGTACACCTCATTGAGGCGACGCTTCATCTTGATGATGTCCTGGGCATGGCGCTCGATATCGCTCGCCTGACCGGAAAAGCCACCCGACGGCTGGTGCACCATGATCCGGGCGTTGGGCAGCGCGAAGCGCATGCCCTTGCGGCCGGCGGTCAGCAGCAGCGAGCCCATGGACGCGGCCTGACCGATGCACAGAGTCGCGATCGGACACTTGATGAACTGCATCGTGTCGTAGATGGCCATGCCGGAGGTGACGATGCCACCCGGCGAGTTGATGTACATGGCGATCTCTTTCTTCGGGTTGTTCGCCTCGAGAAAGAGCAACTGCATGCAGATCGACGTCGCCATCGCGTCCTCGATCGGTCCGATGACGAAGATGATGCGCTCCTGCAACATCCTCGACGGCAGGTCGTAGGGTTGCATGCCACGGGCCGTCTGCTCGATGACCGTCGGCCAAAACGTGCTTGTGATTGCGCTCATTGCCTCGCTCCCGCTTGCGTTTGAATGACGGCAGGTCTGCACGACTAGGCCCATACTGCGGCGGGCGCGAGGCGGCATGCACCCGCATGCTGCCATCACGCCCGACCTACGCACGCCTGCCGATGATCCGGGTCAGCCCCTCAAGCCGATGGCTGCTCGGCTGGTGCCGCCGGCACGGCACCGGCCGTGAGCGACGCGTCGTCGGATTCCATCGGTGCCAGCAGCTCGGTCACGGGCACCTTGCGCTCGCTGATCTTGGCCAGGGATGCGATGTGGTCGACGACCTTGTCCTCGTAGATCGGCGCGCGGAGCTGCGCGACGGCTCCAGGGTTCTGCTGGAAATACTCGTAGACCATCTTCTCCTGGCCGGGAAACCGGCGCGCCTGGGCGAAGAGCGCATTCCTGAGCTCGTCCTGCGTCACCTCGACCTTGGCCGACGTGCCGATCTCGCCGAGAACGAGCCCCAGCCGCACACGCCGCTCCGCGATCTTGCGGTACTCGTCGCGCACCTGCTCCTCGGTCTTGCCTTCGTCGGCGAAGGTGCGCTTGGCCTCCTCCATCCGACGCGTGAGATCGTCCCAGATGCCCTTCAGCTCGGCATCGACGAGGGTGGGGGGCAGCTCGAACGTGTGCGCCTTGTCGAGCGCGTCGAGCATGGCCCGCTTCAGCTTAGCGCGCGAGACCTGGGCATAATCGCTGGCGATCTGCTCGGAGATGCGTGCCTTCAGCTGCTCGAGCGATTCGAGGCCGAGGCCTTTCGCCAGCTCGTCGTCGATGGCAGGCTTCTGTGCGACGCCGACCGACTTCACCTTGACGGCGAACTCGGCCTCCTTGCCCGCGAGCGCCGGCACCGGGTACTCGGCCGGGAACGTGACCTTCAAGGTCCGCTCCTCGCCGGCTTTGGCGCCCTTCAGCCCGTCCTCGAAGCCGGGAATAAAGCCACCCGCCCCGATGACCAGCGGAGCATCCTCGGCCTTGCCGCCCTCGAACTCGGCGCCGTCGATGCGGCCGACGAAATCTATGGTGACCTGATCGCCTTCCGCCGCCTCGCGCGCCTCGTCCGGCGTGTAGGAGACATTGCGCGACGCAATCTGGTCGAGGGCCTTGGCGACCTCCTCGTCCGGCACGTCGGCCGTGGTCCGCTCGAGCTCGATGGCCGAGAGATCGGTCACCTGGAAATCGGGCAGCACCTCGAATGACACGGAGTAGGCCAGGTCGCCCTGGCCGACCATGACGCGCTCGATCTCGTCCTTGTCCTCGGGAAGCTCGACCCGCGGCTCGAAGGCGGGTCGCTCCTTGCGCTCGGCAATGGCCTTCTCGGTGGTTTCCTCGACGGCCTTCTGCAGCAC
>JBFWQN010000082.1:0-13928 GCA_050249405.1 Hyphomicrobiaceae bacterium
TGCCCCTGCCGCCGTACTCGCCCGAGCTCAATCCGGTCGAGCGCGTGTGGCTTCACCTGAAAGAGCGCTACCTCTCGCATCGCCTGCACGCCGACTACGACGCCATTGTCCATGCCGCGTCGCAGGCCTGGAGCCGCCTCGTCGCAGAAACGGGTCGCCTGTCCACGCTGTGCTCATACCCCTGGATCCCAGAGGTCAAATGAATGGCGGGGCGGTATGAGGGAAAATTACTCCGGCCGCCACCCGAAACAACTCGCGACAACCGCCAGCACGAGTTGGCCCTGTGCTAAACCGGACAGCAGTGGCATAAAGCCCCGCGATGACACCTGAGCCATTCGCCAACTCTGCACTGGCTCATGACGTCGGCGCTACGACCGCCCACCCCTCACAGCCTGAACACCGCCCGCTCGTCGGCGTCGAGCTTTTCGACGAGGCCGACCTCCCAGGCGAGGTAGGCGCGCGCGGCCTCGAGGTTGCCCTCGTTGCGGCCGAGGGTGTGGAAGACGAAATCCACGCACTCGGCGTCGGGCGGCGAGGCGGGCGAGGCGACGGTGGCGCGCCCCTCGGCGAGCCAGCCCTTGTGGCCGCCTGCCAGCAACGCGACATCGCCGCAACCGGCCTCTGCAAGATCGAGCGCAGCAAGGGCCGCGATAGCGCGGTCGTCGGCGACCAGCACGACGGGCTTCGACGGGTCTTTCACGTCACGAGCGATGCGCGGGCGGATGGACCAGCCGGCGCCCTCGATGTGGCCGTCGCGGTAGGACATGCTCGGGCGCACGTCGATCACCTGCGCGCCGCCGCGCGCGATGGATGCCGCAACGTCGGCGGCGGACAGCTCCTTCATGCGGATGCGCGCTGCGTCGAACCTGGGCTTCAGCGCCTCGGCCAGCCCGGAGCCGGCGAGTGCCGCCCGCGCGCTCTCGCCATCGGTGAGCACCACGGCCTCGTGGCCGAGCTGGCGCAGCCACGCGGCGGTCATCGGCGCGCGGACGTTCTCGCCGAGATCCGAGAGCACGATGCGCGCGCCCTTCACGCCGACCCACTGGTCCGTCGCCTGCTGCAGCTGGCCGCCCGGCGCGTGCGCGAACACGGGCAGGCCGTCGCGTCCGTGCTCCTCGGCGGTGCGCACGTCGAAGAAATAGATCGTGCGCCCGGCGTCCTTCGCCATTGCCAGAACGGTCGCTGTATCGGCGAACGTGACGCCGTGGCGGGTGGCGTGGGCGCGGGCCTTCTCACGCTTCGCGGCGAGCGCCGCCGCCGAGGTGTCACCCGAGGGCGCGCGGCGGTCGGCGCCGTGCTCGATCGGTATGCCTTCGAGCCAGTAGCCCTGGGTGCCGTTCTCGAGCGCCACGACCTCGTTGGCGACGCCCCAGTCGATGAGCGTCTGTGCGCCGATGATGGAGCGCGTGCGGCCGGCGCAGTTGACGACGATGCGCGTTTTCGGGCTCTTCACCAGCCCGTCGATGTGCAGCGCCAGCTCGCCGTTGGGCAGGCTGATGCCGCCAGGAATGTTGAAGCGGCGGTACTCGTCCCATGTGCGGCCGTCGACGATCACCATGTCGTCGCCGCGCTTCTGCATCTCGATCAGCTCGCGCGCCTTGATGCGCGGCGTGTGGCGCGCGACCTCGACGATCTCGCCGAACGCTTTCGACGGCACGTTGACGCCGTCGAACAGGGTGTAGCCGGCGGCCTTCCAGCCGGGGGCGCCACCTTCGAGCACCGAGACGTCGGTAAAGCCGAGGGCCTCGAGTCGCCGCGCCGCCTTGTCGGAAAGGCCGTCGCCGTCGTCGAGCAGCACGATGCGTACCGCCTTGCGCGGCAGCAGGCGCTCGGCGTCGAGCTCGAGGCGGCTGTAGGCGATCGGCACCGCCAGCAGCGGATGACCCTGGCTGTAGATGCCCGTCTCGCGCACGTCGATGAGCGCGATCTCGCCCGGCCCCTTGAGCGCCTGCTTCAGTGTGCGCGCGTCGATCCTGCCTGCCATGGCGTCGCCTCGTTGCGGTTAGTGGAGAAATGTCGAGCCGAACGATGCCACCCCATCCGCGCGCGGGTCAATGAGCGTGCTCGGGCTCGTCAGCCGAACTCCGCGATGAGCCGGGAAATGGTGCCGAAATTATGGGCGAGATGGTGTGCTCCCGCTTCGCGCAGGCGTTCGCCGTGGCCGTCCCGGATGTGGCTCGCGCCGAGAAAGCCGACGACCGTCATGCCCGCGGCACGGGCGCCGATGACACCCGACGGACTGTCCTCGACGACGACGCAGTCGCGTGGCGAGACGCCCATGCGGTCCGCAGCGAGCAGGAAGATGTCCGGAGCGGGCTTGCCGTTCGACACCTCGGTGGCGCTGAACAGGTTCCGGCCGAGATGGCTGCGAAAGCCGAACTTGTCGACGCAATGGTCGAGCCATTCGATGGAGCTGGACGAGGCGACACAGCGGGGAATGTGGGCGTGCGCATGCAGAAAGTCGGCAGCGCCGACGACCGGTCCGACGTCGCGCCGCATCACCGCCTTCGAGCGCGCCCTGTGCGCTTCGACGAACGCCTCCGGCACCGGGCCGCCGATCCACGTCTCGATGGCGCGATGCGTATCCTCCCAACGCTTGCCCATGAAAAGGCGTATCGAATCGTCGAGCGTCGTCGGCTTGCCGAAACGGGTCAGGCTGTCGGCGAGCAGCGTGTTGGCGAGCATCTCGCTGTCCGCGACGACGCCGTCGAAGTCGAGAACGATGAGTTTGGGCATGCTATTCGGCAGCGGCCCTGCGCTCGCCAGCCGGCAGAAGCCCGGCCTTCTCGAGCGCCCTGGCGATGCGCGCGACTTCGGCCGCCGGGATCTTGACGAGCGGCGGCCTGACGGCGGGACACGCGAGCTTGCCCATCAGCACCAGCGCCTCCTTCATGCGGTTGTGCATGTCCACCGCGGGCGGCGCGTAGAACACCTCGGCGAGCGGATGGATGCGGTCGTTGAGCCGCCTGGCCGCGGCGAGATCGTTGCGCTGCACGGCCGCGAGAAGCTCGGCCTGCAGATCGGGAATGACGCTGCCCGAGCCGGACAGGAGGCCCTTGCAGCCGAGCACCAGCGACGGGAACAGCCACGCCGAGTGCGTCGAAAGCACGTTGATCGGCCGGGGCAGCGACTGCAGGACGCGGATGTTCTGCTCATGCTGGACCGGCACGTTGCACCAGTCCTTGATGGCCCGCACCGTGGGCACGGCCTCGCCGAGCCGCACGATCATCTCGGTCGTGTAGCCTTGGTTGATGGCGAGCGGATAGTTGAAGGCGATGATCGGCACGTCGCCGGCCGCATCCGCGATGCGGCGGAAGTGCTCGATGACCATGTCGGGGCGGTGTCCGAGCGTGAAGGGGCCTGGCGGGAATACCAGAAGCGCCGAGGCGCCGTCCTCGACCGCCGCCCGCGCGATCCGTGCGCCCTCGAGGCTGCCCTCGGCGTAGACCCCGTGCACCACCGGCAGGCGGTCGCCGACCGTCTCCATGGTGATCGCCATGACTCGCCGCTGCTCGTCGAAGGTGCACGAAGCCGCCTCGGTCGAATGCGCGTTGATGGTGATCGCCGACAGCCCGGGCGTGGCTGCCACGTCCCGCAGATGCGCGCGGAACGCCGCCTCGTCGATGGCGAGGTCGGCCGTGAACGGCAGCAGCACCGCCGGAATGACACCGCTCGGCACGTAGCTCGCATGGCGTGGCATGTGGGCAGTCTCCGGTGGCCTCGGTCAATTGCACTCATGGTAGGCGGCGGCGCCCCGGCATTTCAACACTCGCCTGCGCGAGGCTCCGCGGAGTTGGACGGCGCGGCAGTAGCGTCCCGGGCTCTGCAGTCGCGCACCGCATCCGTCCGCGACTTGCCGGGTCGCGACCTTCGTGGTCGATTGTCGGCCAGCCGCCGCAGCGAGCGGTCGAAACCATTCACGCATCCAAGGCATCCGAGGAGCGCCACTCATGGCAACGAGCAAGGTCGCGATCATCACGGGCGGCGGCACCGGCATCGGGCGGGCCGCCGCATTGCATCTGCAAGCTGACGGCTGGGACGTGGTCGTTGCGGGCCGGCGCAAGGAGGAGCTCGACAAGACGGTCGGCATGGCCAAGGCGGGCGGCGGGTGCATGCTCGCGGTGCCGACGGACGTGACCAGCCAGGAGCAGGTGAAGGCGCTCTTCGCCAGGACGAAGGATGCTTTCGGGCGGCTCGACTTCCTGTTCAACAACGCCGGCATGGGCCTGCCCGCCGGGCCGATGGAGGACATTCCGCTCGAGCGGTGGAAGGCCGTCGTCGACCTCAACCTCACGGCCTGCTTCATGTGTGCGCAGGAGGCGATCCGCATGTTCAAGGCGCAGTCGCCGCAGGGCGGGCGGATCGTGAATAACGGCTCGATCTCGGCGCACGTGCCACGGCCCGGCTCGGTCGCCTACACCTCGACGAAGCATGCCATTACCGGCCTCACCAAGTGCATTGCGCTCGACGGGCGCCCGTTCAACATCGCAGCAGGCCAGATCGACATCGGCAACGCCGACACCAACATGGGTGGCCGCATGAAGGCGGGCGTGCCGCAGCCGCGCGGCGATATCATGCCGGAGCCGGTCTTCGACGTGGAGCACTGCGGCTCGGCGATCCGCTATATGGCGAGCCTGCCGCTCGACACCAACGTCTTCGAGCTGATGATCAAGGCGACCAACATGCCGTTCGAGGGCCGCGGCTGACAGGCTCGGCCGTTCGGCGACAGGCGGGCCGTGCATGGCCCGCCTTTTTTGATCTCCGCCAGCCGCTTATTTCGTCTTCGGCTGCCAGCGATAGGCCTTGGCGCAGGCGCCCCCCATGAGCATCGCCTTGTCGCTGGCGCTGAGCCTGTCGGTCGTCACGAACGGCCGCACGGCCTGCTCGTAGTTGACGACCGCGTGGGCACGCGTCCAGTCGGTGCCCCACAGGCAGCGGTCCAGGCCCCAGGCGTCGAAAATGCGCGCCAGAGGGTCCCAGATGTCGGGGAACGGATACGGCTCTTTCGACAAGGTGCAGGCGCCGCTGATCTTGATGACGGCATTCTTTCGCTTCGCCATCTCGAGCACCTTCGGCAGATCGGCCCAGGGTTCCGCCGGGGCCGGCGGGGTCCGCGGCTGCATCAGCGCCAGGTGGTCGACGATGAAACGGGTGTCCGGGTGGCGGTCGATCAGCGCCGCGCCAGCATCGACGTTGCCCCAGCACAGCATGTTCACGGGAAAGTCGTATTTCACGGCCGCGCGCAGGATGCGGTCGATCCCGGGATGGGCAGGGTCCGGCGTGCGGCCGGGCTCTTTCGTCATGAGGATGCGGATGCCGACCGCGCCGGGCTGGCGCTTCCATTCCCCGATCACGTCCGCGACCGCAGGGTCGTCCGGATCGACGGGCTTCACGAGCGCGAACTTTCCCGGGTGTGCGCGCTGCACCTCGACGGCATAGCTCGAATCGTAGCGATAGAGCGAGAAGGCCGAGATGAAGATCGCGCCATCGACGCCGACTTTGTCCATGGCCGCAATCATCTCGTCGCCAGTGACATGCGGCGGCCAGTTGGGCACGCTGTGCCAGGGACGTTTGGGCGTGTTCGCCTCGTAGGCATGAATTTGGGAATCGATGATCATGGGGGCCTTCTCCGTGACAGGCTCGGGACCATCGCAGCAGCTATCCGACGCCGTGTCCAGGTCGCGAGCCGGATCTCGTGCCGGCATCCGGCGGAAAGGCCTCACGAGCGTCGGCCAGATAGGCAACGTGCACCGATGACGGGTTCATCACCTCCTTTCCCTCCCGACGTACATGACCTCGGCACGCTTCCGGACGGGCGCGAGCTTCGGCTCGCACCTATGACGGCGGATGCCGCTTCGCCGCTGGCGAGCGCCATGGCACAGATTGGCCCGTGGGCCCGCTATGGACTGCCCGCCGAGACGCTGCGGAGGGCGCTGGTGCGTGAGGGCGATGGTGGGGTGCGCTGGCAGATCGTGGCCGGCGATGTCGCCTCGGGCGTGGTCGTCATCATGCCGGGATGGCTTGCCGGGCCGTATCTGCAACTGCTCGCCGTGCTGCCCCCGCTGCAGGGGATGGGCGCCGGCGCCAGGGTGCTCGACTGGTACGTGGGGAGGGCACGCGTCGCCGGAGCACGGAGTGCCTGGCTTTGCGTCTCGGCCTTCAACGTCGAGGCGCAGCGCTTCTACCGGCGGCACGGCTTCATCGAGGCGGCCCGGCTCGACGACCTCGTGCGCGACGGTGACGACGAAATTCTGATGAGAAAGAAGCTCGTCTGACGTCGACAGGGCGTGTCTCTCGGTGCTGGTCTCAGCGGCGGCGGCCGAAGGCCTGGCGCGCCGGACCTGGCGCGGGAGACGCGCGAACGAGTGCCACGGGTCGTGCGCCGCCGCGATGACCGGCGATGGACGGCGATCCGACGCCAGCCGGCTCTCCGCTGCGCTGATGAGCGGCGGCCATCTGCTCGAGCTCGTCGGCCAGCGATCCGGACCCCAGGAGATCGCGCGCGAGGCTGGGCTCTGGCCCGAAGTCGTTCGAGCCTACCGTCCCCTTGAAGAAGCACAGCTTCACCATGTGCCACATGGAGAGGAGCAATGCGGCGAGTGTCAGGAGCAGCACCAGAAGGGCTTGCGCCATCAGGCCCGGCTGCTGCACGGCGACCGCGAGCATGATACCGCCGAGCAAGCACAGCGGGACGGACGCAAAGGGCAGCAGCGACCACCAGCCCGACATGCCGAGGTCATGGTAGCGCTTGGCCGTCAGCGCCCAGACCGGCAGTGACAAGACCAAAGCCAGGGCACCGAGGAGGGGCGTCGGCTGTATCTGGAACGGCTTGCCGCCCAGCAGATAGAGAGCGGCGTTCGAGACCATCGCCGCGACGAGCGTGCCGAGACCGAAGCCCATCCGGTCGACGCGGCCCTGGAAGCCGAGAAAAAACTGGAAAGCCTTCATGACGCGCAACGCCCCGATGCTCCGGCATCGAAGCATGGCACGTGATCGCTAAGTTTCGCTTTCTGTCGTGGTGGCGACCTCGGGCAACACGAGCGGGTTCGGACCGTAATCGTTGGCCCCTTCCGTTCCGGGCAGGAAGCCCAAGTCGACGACCATCCAGAGCACCAGCGCCGCTCCGATAGCCGTAAACACCGTAAAGTCGTCGGTATGGCCGGTTGCGTTGTCGATAGCTGCCGTCAGGAACGGACCACCGAGATAAAGCCAAGCCCAATGCCCGCTCTTGTTGCGGTCATGGAGGCGCTTGACGGTGCATGCCACGCCTGCAACGGCGGACACCAGAATGGCCGGATAGAGGACCGGCCACGAGGCGCGTGGGTCGCCGAATATGAGCACCGCCAGGATTGCGGCCGCCAGCGCCGGAACGAAGGGCGCTAACGGAAGGAGCCAGTAGCGGGCCCGGTTGATGCGCCCGTCGAATGAAAGGAGAGCTTGCGACCAACTTTGCCTCAGCATGCCGAGGCTCCCGAATAGCTGTCAGTATCTACGGGGATGATGCGGCGCGAGCCGGCCACTGACAACTGCTATTCGGTCAGGCCGCGGGGGCCTGGGATCAAGCCCTCAATCTCTCAACAGGTCGTTGATGCTCGTCTTGGCGCGCGTCTGGGCGTCGACCGTCTTCACGATCACGGCGCAATAGAGACCCGGCCCCGTCATGCCATTCGGCAGCGGCATGCCCGGCAGCGATCCAGGCACCACCACCGAGTAGGGCGGCACCTTGCCGACATGGATCTGCCCCGTCGCGCGATCGACGATCTTGGTCGTCGCCGAGATGAAGACGCCCATCGACAGCACCGATCCTTCTCCGACGATGACACCCTCGACCACCTCGGAGCGGGCGCCGATGAAGCAGTTGTCCTCCACGATCACCGGGTTCGCCTGCAGCGGCTCGAGCACGCCGCCGATGCCGACGCCGCCCGAGAGATGGCAGTCGCGGCCGATCTGCGCGCACGAGCCGACCGTCGCCCACGTATCGACCATCGTCCGCTCGCCGACATAGGCGCCGAGGTTCACGAACGACGGCATCAGCACCACGTTCGGTGCGATGTAGGAGCCGCGGCGGACGACGGCGCCCGGCACGGCGCGAAACCCTGCCTTCTTGAAGTCGTCAGGCCCCATGCCCGCGAACTTGGACGGGACCTTGTCCCACCAGGAGGCACCGCCGGGCGCGCCCGCGATCATTCCCATGTCGTTGAGGCGGAACGACAGCAGCACGGCCTTCTTGAGCCACTGGTTGACGACCCACTCCTCGCCCTTCTTCTCGGCGGTGCGTGCCGTGCCCTTGTCCAGCATGTCGATGGCCGTATCGACAGCCTCGCGCACGGCGCCCTTGGTCTGCGCGTTGACGGTATCGCGCATTTCCCAGGCGGTCTCGATCGTGCGCTGCAAATCTGCGGTCGACATGGGTTCCTCCGGTCGTGCGCCCCCAAAGACGCGGGCTGGCTTGGATGCGAGGGTGTTCGGGGCGTTGTGGCGTGCCCTGCGGCGGCCTGTCAATCGGCGAGCCCTCGAGGGGCGTCTCGGAGCTTCGCTTCGCTCTCCCCCGTGACAGCACGCGCGCCCCGTGCCTACCATGTACGGACAAGAGCACGCTCGGGAGCGCCCCATGTCCATCAAGATCCGCCAGATCGGCCCCGGCTTCGCCGGCGAGGTCGAGGGAGCCGACCTTCGGCAGCCGCTGTCGAAAGAGGACGCCGCTGCTATCCACGCCGGCATGGACAAGTACGCCGTGCTGGTGTTCCCCCGCCAGCAGATCGACGACGCCCAGCAGCTCGCCTTCACGCAGACGCTCGGTCCCATCGAGCACGCCATCGGCACCAGCCTGCGCGACGCCAAGGATTATCGTCTGCCGACCACGTTCGCCGACGTGTCGAACCTCGACAAGGAAGGCAAGCCCTTCAAGCGCGACGACCGCCGCTGGCAGTTCGCCATCGGCAACCGGCTCTGGCACTCGGACAGCTCGTTCAAGGCCATTCCCGCCAAGTACTCGCTGCTCTCGGCCCGCGCCATTCCATCGAAGGGCGGCAATACCGAGTTCGCCGACATGCGCGCGGCCTGGGATGCGCTCGATCCCGAGACGCAGAAGATTTGCGAGGGCCTCGTCTGCGAGCACTCGCAGCTCTATTCGCGTGGCAAGCTCGGCTTCACCGATTTCACGCCCGAGGAGCGCGAGCGCTTCAAGCCGGTGCTGCAGCGGCTCGTGCGCGTGCATCCGGTGACGGGGCGCAAGTCGCTGTACCTCTCGTCGCACGCCGGCAAGATCGTCGGCTGGCCGGTGACCGAGGCGAACGGCTTCCTGATGGACCTCGTCGAGCATGCGACTCAGCGCCAGTTCGTCTACGCGCACAAATGGTCGGTCGGCGATCTCGTCGTCTGGGACAATCGCCAGACCATGCACCGCGCCCGCCCCTTCCCCGCCGAGGAGCCCCGCGACATGCGCCGCACGACCATGATGGGCGACGCGCCGACCGTCGAGCAGCAGGCGGCGTGAGGGATCATGGCCGCCCGGATCAGTACAGCGCCACTCGCGTGGGGAGCTCCCCGATGCCCATGACGATCAAGATGCTCGGCCCCGGCTTCGTCGGCGAGGTCTCGGGCCTCGATCTCACCAGGCCCTTGCCGGCCGCCGACATCGCGGCCATCCACGCCGGGATGGACCAGTACGCCGTGCTGATCTTCCACGATCAGCCGCTCACCGACGAGCAGCAGCTCGCGTTCACCCAGTCGCTCGGTCCCATCGAGCGGGCGATCGGCGTCAGCCTGCGCAAGCCCGAGGAGCAGCGTCTGCCGGACACGTTCGCGGACGTGTCGAACCTGGACAAGGAGGGGCGGCCTTTCGCGCGTGACGACCGGCGGCGGCTCTATGCGCTCGGCAACCAGCTCTGGCACTCGGACAGCTCGTTCAAGGTGGTGCCCGCCAAGTACTCGCTGCTGCACGCCCGCAAGGTCGTCTCGAAAGGCGGCAACACGGAGTTCGCGGATATGCGCGCCGCCTACGACGCGCTCGACCAGGAGACGAAGGACCGCTGCGAGGATCTCGTGTGCGAGCATTCGCAGATGTACTCGCGCGCCAAGCACGGCTTCACCGAGTTCACGGCGGAGGAGCGCGCCCGCTTGAAGCCGGTTCTCCAGCGCCTCGTGCGCTACAACCCGGCGACGGGCCGTAAGTCGCTCTACCTCTCGTCCCACGCCGGCAAGATCGTGGGCTGGCCCGAGCCTGAGGCCAAGGCTTTCCTGATGGACCTCACCGAGATGGCGACGCAGCGCGAGCGCACCTATAGCC
Source organism: Hyphomicrobiaceae bacterium (assembly GCA_050249405.1). GTDB lineage: Bacteria > Pseudomonadota > Alphaproteobacteria > Rhizobiales > Hyphomicrobiaceae. Next base: position 10,289 of record JBFWQN010000082.1, read on the forward strand.
ACAAATGGCGGGTGGGCGATCTCGTGATGTGGGACAATCGCACGACCATGCACCGCGCGCGGCCCTTCCCGCACGACCAACCGCGCGACGTCCGCCGCACCACCCTGATGGGCGAAGCACCCACCGTCGAGCAGCAGGCAGCTTGAGACGAGGAGCCGGCCATGCCGTTGACCCTGCGCCAGATCGGCCCCGGCTTCGTCGCCGAGGCAAGCGGGCTCGACCTCACCGAGCCGCTCACGCCGGAGGACATCGCGGCCATCCATGTCGGCATGGACGAGCACGCGGTGCTGGTTTTTCACGACCAGCACTTCACAAACGATCGGCAGTTGTCCTTCACACAGTCCCTCGGGCCTATCGAGCTCGACTTTGCCTCGAGTCTGCGGAAGCCCGACCGCCTTCCGAGCACGTTTGCCGACGTGTCCAATCTCGACAAGGACGGGCGCACCCTGGCCCGCACGGACCTGAAGCGGCTCTATAATCTTGGCAATCAGCTCTGGCATTCCGACAGCTCGTTCAAGGTGGTGCCGGCCAAATACTCGCTGCTGTCCGCCAGATCCGTGACCTCGAGGGGCGGAAATACCGAATTCGCTGACATGCGCCAGGCTTGGGAGTCGCTCGATGCCGACATCCAGGCTCTCTGCGAGCCGCTCGTCTGCGAGCACTCCCGCTTCCATTCGCGTGCGCGGCTCGGCTTCACGATTGCCGACTACACTGCGGCCGACGCGGCGACGATACGTCCCGTGCTACAGAGGCTCGTGCGCACTCATCCGGGAAGCGGGCGCAGATCGCTATTTCTCTCAGCGCATGCAGGCAAGATCGTGGGCTGGCCGGAGCCCGAGGCCAAGGCCTTCCTGATGGACCTCACCGAGCATGCGACGCAGCGCGAGCGCACCTACAGCCACACGTGGCGCCCCGGCGATCTCGTCGTCTGGGACAACCGCTGCACCATGCATCGCGCTCGGCCCTATCCCCACGACGAGGCCCGCGATATGCGACGCACCACGCTCGCAGGGGATGGCCCCACCGTAGAAGATCAAGGCAGTTGGGGCGAGGCCGCCGCCTAGTCGGCCGGCACTCGGACAATCAGGAAGCTGGGAAAGACAGGAACACCATGAACGTCGGCTACGTCGGACTAGGAAGCATGGGCGGCGGCATCGTCAAGCGGATGCTGCACAACAAGCAGGCACTGCGGGTTTTCGATCTCGATCCGAAGAAGATTTCTGAAATGGTGGGCCACGGCGCGCAGGCGTCGCAGAGCCCGGCGGCGCTCGCCGAGGCGTCGGATGTCGTGTGCCTCTGCCTGCCGACCTCGGCCAACGTCCACGCCGCCATTTTCGGCGACAACGGTCTCGCCCACGGCCTCAAGCCCGGGACCATCGTCGCGGACATGACGACGGGCGATCCGCTGAAGACCAAGGAGATGGCGGCCGAGCTCGCCAAGAAGGGCGTCATCATGATCGATGCGCCCGTCTCGGGCGGTCCGGCAGGCGCGGCGGCGGGCACGCTCGCCATCATGGTCGGCGCGCCGGTCGAGGTGTTCGAGAGGATCAAGCCGGTATTCGAGAAGGTCGGGCCCAACGTGTTCCGCGTCGGCGACCTCGGCGCGGGCCAGACCATGAAGCTCGTCAACAACCTGATGCTGGCGACCGGCCGCGCCATCGCGTTCGAGGCCATGGCCCTGGCGGTGAAGAACGGCATCGACCCGAAGCTCGCGACCGAGATCCTGAACAAGAGCTCGGGCCGCAATGGCACCACCGAGCGTTCGCTCGCCGAGACCGTGGACGGCAAGTTCCCGGCCTCGTTCGCCATCGGGCTGATGACCAAGGACGTGCGCCTCGCCAATCAGCTCGGGCAGGACACGGGCGTGCCCATGATCCTCGGCCGGATCGTCGAGGAATTGCACAACGTGGCCATCAACAACCACGGTGCGGGGGCCTGCTCCAACATCCTGATCAAGGACTTCGAGCAGCGCGCCAAGGTCAAGATCACGAAGTGAGCGAGTGCGGGGCGGCAGCGATCGAGCGCTCGCCGCCCTGCCTCGGAGCCGACCCACCCACTCCCGCCCCTCCCGAACAGGTGTACCCATGTCCGCGGCCCGCGAACTTCCCGTCTGGCGCTCGATGCTCTTCGTGCCGGTCAACGTGCCGAAGTTCGTCGAGACGGGGCACACCCGCGGCGCGGACGCCATGATCCTCGACCTTGAGGACAGCGTGCCACCGGGCGAGAAGGCGACGGCCCGGACGCTGATCGAGGCGGCCGTGCCGAAGGTGGCGCAGAGCGGCGCCGACGTCGTGGTCCGGGTCAATCAGCCGCTGGAGCTGTGTGTCCGTGACATGGAGGCGGCGATCATGCCCGGCGTGGCGGCGCTGATCCTGCCCAAGATCGACGGGGCGAGCCACATCCGCCTGCTCGCTGAGCTCGCCGACCGCATCGAGGCGTCGAAGGGCATGCCCGTCGGGCACACACGCTTCATGGCGCTGATCGAGACGCCGTCGGCGTTCGCGCGCGCCGACGAGATCGCCGCGTCGAGCCCCCGCCTCGTCTCGGTCGGGCTGGGCTCCGAGGATTTCGCCATGGAGATCGGGGGCGAGGCCGCGACCGATATTCTGGCCTACCCCAAGCAGCGCGTCGCCATCGCGGCGATCGCCAATGGGCTCATGCCGATGGGCATCATCGGCTCCGTCGCCGACTTCCGCGACCTCGAGGGGTATCGCGCCTCGGCCCGTTTGGCCCGGCGCATGGGCTTTCGCGGGGCATCCTGCATCCATCCCAACCACGTCGCGATCCTCAACGAGGAGTTCGGCGTGAAGCCGGCCGAGCTCACCTGGGCGCGCCGCGTGATCGATGTCTACGAGGAAGCCAAGCGGCAGGGGCGGGCTTCCGTCCAGCTCGACGGCAAGATGATCGACATTCCGATCGTCATCAAAGCCGAGCGGATCCTCGCTGCCGCCGAGCGGATCGAGGCCCGGGCGAGACGCGCGGGCGGCAAAGCCTGAGCGGGGAGGCTGGTGCCTCGCCGCCGTGCGCGCAGCCGGTGGTGTGGCTCCGGATGTCCCAACGGCTCTAACCTCCGGCGGCCGGCCTTTCAGGCACGGGAGCCGCGCGAAAGCACGGGGCGCAGCCCGGCTCCCGCGGGCTGAGATTGGGCTCGACGTCGCGATTGCATCCTGACGTTGCGCAGCAATACGCAATCCTGGTAGCGGCGTGTGTAAAAATCTATTTATGCGCCGAAAGTTTTTGTCGTGTGTCTCCGGCAGTAACTAGGTAGGTTTCGAGTATGAACTTTCATTCATCACATTTTCGTATCTTGATAATCCATTTCGATGCGAAGGGAGCGGCCGGCATCAACCATGGAGATGACTGCCGTGATGAAGACTGTACGTTGGAGCGTCGCCGCTAGCGCGGCTGCTCTGGCTCTCGCTCTCAGCTGCGGCGTTGCCAGTGCTCAGGCGCCGACGGCTCCGCCGACCGCTCCTGCGGTCAAGAAGGCCGCTCCCGCCGCCAAGAAGGCTGCCCCCGCGGCTCCGAAGTGCGCCGGCCGCGACGAGGCTGCTTGCGTGGCGGATGCGTCGTGCAAGTGGAATGCGGCCACCAAGAGCAAGGCCGGCAAGGAGCTGAAGAAGGCTTCCTGCTCCGCCGC
>JBFWQN010000083.1:0-13894 GCA_050249405.1 Hyphomicrobiaceae bacterium
CGTCCGCTCCGCGTACTCGCCAGCCAGCATCACAAACAGCGGCGTCGCGTCGACCGATCCATAATACTGCGCGAATGGCACCTCTCCGAGCAGCGCCATCTCGCCACCACGCATCTCGTGGAGAATTTTTCCTGGTGCAGCGTCGGCCGAGCTGTCGTGGGTCGTCGCCTGCAGCCGTGCGAGACGCCGCAATACGCCAGTCGCCATCGACGGATCGAGCCACAGCATCTGCATGGCGGTGATAATGCCGTCGCGCCCGAATGTGGTCGAATACCAAGGGATGCCGGCATAGGGATAGGGCCCGTCCTCGGTCGCGGTCACGAGCATGTCGAGGTCGGCGGTCGACCGTCTCAGGATCTCGTTGACGACCTCGTTCGTCGTCTCAACGGACGTCCTGCCGCCATGAGCGAGGGCGGCCTCCCGCTTCATGGAGCGTACGCCCTGGAAGAACGAGGCCGTCGGCCCGATGCGGTGGCCACGGGTTCCAACAGATACGAAAATGGCGTGGCGCTCCTCGGGGGCGAGCGTGACCGAGTAGCTCGCCACCCCATTCCGCAGCGTCGTGGGCTCGGGCTCAAAATGGAGGCGGGTTTCGCGCACGGCTCCGGCGAGGCCCTCATATGACAAGCGTGCCTCGCTCGGACTTATGACGTCACTCCGGAAGCGGCCCCGCCGCCGGCGCTTTATTCCACGCACCTCGAAAATGTCCGCGAAATCGCTGTGGAAGCTGAGGGAGAGCGTGATGCTCACCTCCTCGCTGCCAAAATTCCGCAAGCCGATCCGCTCGCGCAACGAGCCTTCCCGCAGATAGATCGTGCGCGAGACGTGCAAGCTATCCTTCAGCAGTGCAATCCGTCCGTCGGCGTAGACGTCGGGGTTCGTCAGGTCGACGTGGAATACCGAATTGTCGTCGCTCACGGCGGAGTGCAGCAGCAGTGGTCGAGAGCCGGCAACGAGCAACTCGAGATGCGACAAGCACCGCGTATCGTTGTCGAACAGCCCATCCTCGCCTCCGGCGCTCGCACCGATGTCGCCGTGACTGTCGAAAACCGCGAACGTGTCATTGTGCTTGAGCGTGCGGCGTGGCCGTGCCGGTGCGTCGGTCGCCGGGATATAGAACGGCGCCTCTCCCGAAACCACGCTCGAAACAACTCCGACAACGGCTGCTTTCGACTGAGGCATATGCTCGACTTCCCCCTCGCTATGGTGCGCCCGCGTGCGCCGTCTGCGCCCGCACCGCCTCACCCTGAAACAAGCGCGTCCTTTGTCCAGGCGTCGGGCATGCCGCGGCTCGCAACCGGCACGACCGCGCGCATTCCACGCGCCTCCCGCAGCGATGGCGACAGGCAGCTCTGGTAGACGTCGACGTAATCCAGTGCCATCCGGGCCGCCGTAAACCGCTCCTCGAAACGCCGCCGCACTCGTGCCCGATCGAGAGCCAGAAGGGCGCCCACACGACAAATGGCCTCCGCCTCGCTCTCGACGATGAAGCCTGTCACGCCTTCGTCGATCACCTCGGAAACGGAGCCATTGCGAAATGCAAGCACGGGCGTGCCGCAAGCCATGGCCTCGATCATCACAAGCCCGAACGGCTCCGGCCAGTCGATGGGGAACAGCAGCGCGCGTGCCTCGCCGAGAAAGCTCTGCTTCCGGCGCTCATCGATCTCGCCCACGAACTCGATGCCCGGCGCATCGAGCATGGGCTCGACGACCGTCTTGAAATAGTCGAGATCGACACGATCCACCTTCGCCGCGATCTTGAGTGGCAACCCGACGGCTTGGGCGACACGGATGGCACGGTCGACACGCTTCTCAGGAGAAATCCGGCCCAGAAATGCGAGATAGCCGCCTTTCGGCCTGATCGTGGGCTGAAGGAGGTCGTGAGGCAGGCCGTGATAAATCGTGCCGGCGAAAGTGGCATTGGCGATCGGCGCGCGCTGCGCATCGGAGATCGAAACGAGCTTCATCTCCGGAAACCCGGCATAGAGGGCCGCCAGGTCCGGCAAATCCTGCCGCCCGTGAATCGTCGTAATCGTCCTCGACGCGCGATCGCGAAAAATCGGAAAATGGAATTGATCGATGTGGAAATGAATAATATCGAACTCGGATGCGCGACGCCTGACGCGATCCAGCATGAGCATGGAGTAGGGGATCGGATCGCGGACGGCCGGATTCAGCCGAAGCGCCTCGGGGCAACATGGCACCAGCGTGCCGGCCGTGATCGAGTCGCCGCTCGCGAACAGCGTGACGTCATGGCCGAGAGCGACGAGTTCCTCCGTCAGGTACGACACGATCCGCTCCGTCCCGCCGTACAGCCGGGGCGGCACGCTCTCCATCAGGGGGGCAACCTGGGCAATCTTCATCGGTTTGTGTTCCGAGCACATCGAACCCCCCGAAACCTTGCCGGGAGGGTGAAGCCAGTGCCTTGGAGGAACAGCGGCGCGGTCTCGATCCGGGCTTCCCGCACGCCGAAGACAACGCGGGTGCGTCTCGCGGGGTTCCGCCGTCGGGCGGCTCTCCAAAGCGCAGCGCGGCGGGCAAATGCGACAGCGCGCAGCGCGCTACGGCAGCACCGTCGCCACAAGCCGGCTGGCGGACGTGCCCTGCTGCGCGGATGCCGGCGTGGCCTACTGTGCGGCGGCGCTCGCGGCGCGCAGATTATGGCCCGGAGACAAATAATGCGGCTTCACCTCATCGGGGTCGAAGTGGTCGACCGCGATGACGCGCTGCGTGAGCTCCTCGACCTCTTTCAGGAGCGATACCTCGGCCGGGGTGAGCACGCCTTTCGCCGCTGCATCCGAGATCCAGTCGATGCCATGGAAGCGCCGCACGACGCCCTGGCGAATGGCGCGCTCGAGCTTGCGCTCGGCCTCCTCGGCCGCAACGACCTTCTCGAGCGTCACCTCGAGTATGCCGGTCGGATCGTCGACGTCTCGCGACACGAAGATGTCCCGCGTCAGCCGGTCGCGCACCTCGCCGGGCTCCGTCGCCAGACGGACGCAGGTCGAGGCGAGCCGGTCGGATGCAGGCCGGTAGGGACGCCCGAGCGGGAAGACGAGGGCGCGAAGCTTCAGCCGCGCAAATGAGCCCGGGAAATTGTCGATGGCGCCGCCGAGCGCGTGCTGGAAGCGGTAGAGACCATTGCGAAGGCACATCTCGGCAATGGCCCGATCGCTCGCCTGGCGTCCGTCGTCCTCGAAACGCTTGAGCACACACGAGGCGAGATAGAGCTCCGACAGTGCATCGGCCATACGGCCTGTGAGCTTCTGCTTCGTCTTGAGGCCGCCTCCGAGCAGCGCCACCATCAGGTCAGCGACCAGCGCGAAGTTGTGCGCCTGCCGCCAGAGCTGGCGATACCAGTGCTCCATGCCGTGGGCCTTTTCGGGCGCCTTGCCGAAGCGGCCAGCGGTGACATTGTGAAAGAAAGCCCCGAACGCGTTGGCGAGCGAAAAGGAGACATGGCCCGTGAAGGCCGCGTCGAAATCGCGAAGCCCCTTGCGCCGGTCCGGGTCCTCGCACGCCTTGATCTCGCGGTAGAGGTAGGGATGCGCCCGGAGCGCACCCTGCGCGAAGGTGATGAGGGAGCGCGTCAAAATATTGGCACCCTCGACCGTGATGCCCACGGGCACCATCTGGTAGGCCGACTGAAGATAGTTGGACGGCCCGTCACAGATGCCGCGACCGCCATGCAAATCCATTGCGTCGTTGACGGACTGGCGCATGCGCTCGGTCGACTGGTACTTCATGATGGCCGAGATCACGGACGGCTTCTCGCCGCGGCTGACCATGGCCGCGGTGACGGCACGGCCGGCCTCGTTGACGTAGGCCGTCTCGACCAGGCGGGCGAGCGGCTCCTCGAGGCCCTCCATGCGTGCGATCGAGATGCCGAACTGCTTGCGGATGCGGCCATACGCCGTGGAGAAGCGCAGCATGGCCTTGGCGCCGGCCGCTCCCGATGACGGCAGAGAGATGGCGCGGCCGGCGGCCAAACATTCCATCAACATCCGCCAGCCCTGGCCGACCATGCGCTCGCCGCCAATCACCCAGTCCATCGGAATGAACACGTCCTTGCCCCAATTGGGGCCATTGGGAAAGGCGGCGCCGGACGGCAGGTGGCGGCGGCCGATATTCACCCCGGGATGGCTCGCCGGAATCAACGCGACCGTTATGCCGACATCCTCGCCCTTGCCGAGCAGGCTGTCCGGATCGAACAGGCGAAACGCGAGGCCGACCAGCGTCGCCTTGGGGCCGAGGGTGATGTAGCGCTTGTCCCAAGACAACCGGATGCCGACCGTCTCGCGACCCTCCCAGAATCCTTTCGTGACGTAGCCGATGTCGCGCATGGTTGCCGCGTCGGAGCCCGACGTCGGCCCGGTCAGCGAGAAGCAGGGCACCTCCAGGCCTTTGGCCAAACGGGGCAGATAATGGTGCTTCTGGGCATCGGTGCCGTACTTCTCGATCAATTCTCCCGGCCCGAGGGAGTTCGGCACCATCACTATCGTGACGGCGTCAGGCGAGCGCGAGGCGATCTTGCCGAGGATCAGCGATTGCGCCTGGGGCGAGAAGCCGAGACCCCCGTGCGATCTCGAGATGAGCATGCCGAGGAAGCCGTGGCGCTTCACGAAGTCCCAAACCGGCTCCGGCACCTCTTTCTCGGCGAAGCGGATTTGCCAGTCGTGGAGCATCCGGCAGAGCTCCTCCGTCGGGCCGTCGAGGAAGGCACGCTCCTCGCCCGTCAGCTCGATGCCGGGCACGGCGCGCAGCTTTTCCCAATCAGGGCGGCCCGAGAACAGCTCGGCATCGAAGCCGACAGTGCCTGCCTCGAGCGCCTGCGCCTCCGTATCGGACACTTTCGGCAGGATGCGACGGACAGCCCCGTAAACAGGGGTTGTCACCAGTGCTCGCCGCAACGGTCCGACGGACAGAAGCGCGAGCCCGATGGCCGGCAGCCAGCCGAGCCAACCAAGCCAGCTCGGCGCCGTCAGCGTGAAGGACCGGTGCACCGCGCCGGTCTGCCAGGCCAAGGCCAAGAGGGCCGCGAGCGCGGCCCAGGCCCAGGCGGGCGCCTGGCGCATGGCGAGCAGGAACAACGCTGCCACGGCGGCGACGACGAAAGCGATCTCGGTCACGTCAGCTCACTCCGCCTGTTCCCCGCGGCAGTGCCGGGGCCTCGACAGCGATTGGACCGCCACTATAGCCGACATGCGCCCCTATACCGCCTGCAATCCGGAGATTTCCCAAATGTCATTGGTAAGCGGGAGTGAGGACCCGACATTTCTGATTGCTCATTCGACATCGGGAGTTGCAATCGGAGATCATGGTGGACATATTCGGTCGTGAGGAGAACCCATGACCAGCCCCGTGGCCAGCGTGCTCGCTCGGCGCGACGTCCTGATCGGTAGCGGAGCCGCCGCATTGCTGCTCGCGCTCGGGCGACAGGCCTCCGCGGACGCTCCACAAGCAGCGCCGGGTCCGACGCAACTCTACGAGCAAACCTTGGACAAGATTCTCGGCGATGCCAAGCCGGTGCCCGGCAAGGTGGTGCTCGAGATTCCGGAGATCGCCGAGAACGGGAACACCGTACCCTACGCGATCTCGATCGAGAGCCCCATGACGGAGGCCGATCACGTCAAGGCGGTGCACGTGCTGTCGGTGGCCAACCCGCTGCCGAACGTGGCGTCCTTCACGTTCACGCCGCTCGCCGGCCGGGCGGCAGTCTCGAGCCGCATGCGGCTCGCCAAGACGCAGGAGGTCGTGGTGCTTGCAGAGCTGAGCACCGGCAAATTCCTGCTTGCCAAACGCACCGTCAAGGTCACGATCGGAGGTTGTGGCGGATGACAGGCGCAAGACAGGTCGGCACAGTGGGCGACCCGGCGAATGGAGCGCCACGAGCATGACCCTCAGGCCTCGGATCAAGGTGCCGGAGAGCGCGCGCCCCGGCGAGATCATCGAGATCAAGACGCTGATCAGCCATATCATGGAGACCGGTCAGCGGCGCGACAAGGACGGCAAGCCGATCCCGAGGAAGATCATCAACGCGTTTCGAGCAACCTTCGACGGCAAGGACGTGTTCAGCGCGACGCTCTATCCGGGCACATCTGCCAATCCGTATCTCGTGTTCAACCTCAAGGTGCCGGGCCCAGGCGAGCTCGAGATGACATGGGTCGAGGACGGTGGCGAGGTGACCACCGAGCGCGTGAAAATCAACGTCGACGCGTGAGCTCGCGAGCGACGCATTCGCGACGGCAGCCAGTCGCATCAGCGCGCTCGCTTCCGGGCTGCGCTCAATAAGCAATCGGCGTACGGCAGGGCAGCCCGATCGCGTGCGCCGAGCCGCCGGAGCGGCAACACCAAGCTTTCGGCGCGCCACCCGTCCATTGATCATGGCGCCACTGCTCATAATGCCGGCAGCCGCTGTGTGTTCTTCTGTCGCGCGGCCAACGGCGCCCTGTCTGCAGACGGCGGCCTGGCGCTTAATGCTTCAATGAAAACGCGTCGTGACATCGAGCTTGGCGATTGGAGGCGGAGGGCCCAGCGTGGCGCCCGCGATATCGCCGTGGCCGTGGCGCTGACCGTAACCGCTGCCGCCCTGATCGGCGTGGCGTGGCTGGGCAATACCAGATCCGACGACCGCAGCATCGGCCCCTCGGCCGGGGTGATCCGCTGACAGCCGGTGTGGCTCCGGCAGCACGCGACCCGCAAGGTCTCCGCGGTGCTGTTCTCCCCGACGAGCATCGCTGATAGCCTCGCGCCCTGCCCGGCGTGCCGCCGCGGTGAGGACGAACATGATCACGCGCAGCTATGTCCGCCCCGTGGGGCGCATCGCCCGTCCTCCGGGACGCGTCAACGCGACCCCCGACAAGGTCATCCGCATCGGCGAGCGCGAGGATTTGGTGTTCGGCGCACTCGAGCTCATGCAGCGCCATAGCGACGGCTCGGTGGACCGGCGGATCGTCAGCCCGCTCGAAGCGCGTCACGAGATCAGCCGCGGGGGCACGATCGGCGAGCATCTGAAAGCGGCGCTCGCCGGCTTCGCGGCGCCAAGGGTCGCCATCGCCGGAATGGCGCTGGACAGGCCGCGGATCATGGGCATCGTCAACGTCACACCCGACAGCTTCTCCGACGGCGGCAGCTTCTCCAGCGCGCGGGAGGCGATCGCGTTCGCACGCCGGCTCGCCGACGAGGGTGCGGACATGCTGGACATCGGCGGCGAATCCACCCGCCCCGGCGCCGAGCCGGTGCCGCTGGACGAGGAGCTACGGCGCGTGATGCCGGTCATCGAGGGGCTCGTCGGCAAAGTCCCGGCGCGCCTTTCGATCGACACGCGCAAGGCCGAGGTGATGCGGCAGGCGGCGCTGGCCGGCGTGCACATCCTCAACGACGTATCCGCGCTCGGCCACGATGCCGGCAGCCTGCGCGTCGCCGCGGAGACGCGACTGCCCGTGGTCCTGATGCACTCGAAGGGCGATCCGCGGACGATGCAGGCGAGCCCGCACTATGACAACGTGCTGCTCGACGTGCTCGATATGCTCGCGGGGCGGGTCGAGGTGTGTCTCAGGGCGGGCATCGCCCGCGAGCGGATCGTGGTCGATCCCGGCATCGGATTCGGCAAGACCGTGGAGCACAATCTGGAGCTGCTCGCCGGCCTTTCGATCCTGCACGCCCTCGGAACGCCGGTGATGCTCGGGGCCTCGCGCAAAAGCATGATCGGCACGCTGACCGGCGCCATCGACCCCGGCGAGCGGGTGCCCGGGTCCATCGCCACGGCACTCGCAGGCGCGATGCAGGGGGCGAGCATCCTGCGCGTGCACGACGTGGCAGCCACGCGCCAGGCCCTCACAATCTGGGAGGCGTCGCTCGCCGGCCACCGCTCGGGACGCGGGGGGTGAGACTGCTGCCCCAGCCCTGGCTGCGAACTGTGGCGGCTACGCTCCTGCTGGCCGGGCTCGGCACCTCGCACGGGCTGACGCACGAGATCGTGCCCGGCGTGAGGGGGCTCGGCTCGCTGGCTCTGCATCCACTGGTTGCCGTCGATACCGTGCTGGTCGTTCTCGGCATGGCTCTTCTGGCTGGCGGAGGCGAGCGGCCCCGCGGACTACTTGCAGGTCTGCCGGCAATAGTGCTCGGCGCGGTCGCCGGCGTCTGGCTGCAGCGCATGGCCCTGGCGGTTCCCGGGCTGTGGCGGGCTCCACTGCTGGTCGGCCTCGGGCTCGGACTGATGGTGGCGAGCGGGGTGGCGCCAGGATGGCGGGTGACCCTTGCGTGCTGGCTCGTGTCGGCGTCGGTGGTGGCCCTCGCCGTGCCGCCTGAGCATGCGGGTCTCGCGGGCCGGGCCGAAGCGGTGGCCGCGGTCACGGCGGTGCTCGGCGCCGCGATGGCGCTCGTCGCACTGCCGCGCGCCGCGATCTCCAGCCCGCTCCTCCGAATTGGCGCGCGGGTCGCCGGAGCCTGGATCGCAGCGATTGCCGTGCTGGGACTTGCCGTGCCGCGCTGAGCGGATTGCTGACGGGGCGCCAGCGACCTTTACCACGCATACGCATAGCCCACAGGCGGAACGCCGCAGCCGTTGACCGCGTTGCTGCAGTGCACCATAGTGTCATCCGGACTTCATGTGTGAACTGTCGGCCCACGCGCCCCGGGGCCGGCCCGCAGGAGAGCATATTCCATGTCCAGCGACGGCGAGGCACCCGCTCTGCTCGACGAGGAATCGGCCGTTCCAAAGCCCGGCGCCGGTGTCCGAACCCTTCGTGTCCACATCAAGACGTTCGGCTGTCAGATGAACGTCTACGACAGCGAGCGCATGAGCGAGGCGCTGGCCGAGCGCGGCTACGGCGCGACGGAGCTCATGGAGGATGCGGATCTCGTCATCCTCAACACCTGCCACATCCGCGAGAAGGCCGCCGAGAAAGTCTATTCCGAGCTGGGGCGGGTGCGTGCGTCCCGGCTGCGCCGAGAGCGGATGGGCCTCAGGACGGTGGTTGCCGTCGCCGGCTGCGTCGCGCAGGCCGAAGGGAGCGAGATCGTGCGACGGGCGCCGGTCGTCGACCTGGTCGTCGGCCCGCAAAGCTATCACCGACTTCCATCCTTGATTGCGCGCGTCGAGGCCGGAGAGCGAGGCATCGTCGAGACGGAGTTCCCGGAGGAGGACAAGTTCGAGCACCTGCCCGAGCGCTCGATCCCCGTCGCGCTCCGCCGGCAGCCGACCGCATTCCTGACCGTGCAGGAAGGTTGCGACAAGTTCTGCACGTTCTGCGTGGTGCCCTACACGCGCGGCGCCGAGCTGTCGCGGCCCGTCGAGCGGCTCTCCGAGGAAACGCGGCGGCTCGTCGCGCAGGGCGTGCGCGAGATCACTCTGCTCGGCCAGAACGTCAACGCCTACCACGGCGCGGGTCCCGACGGCACCGCATGGTCACTGGCGCGGCTCATCCACGAGCTGGCACGAATCGATGGACTCGAGCGGCTGCGCTATACGACCAGCCATCCGCGCGACATGACGGACGACCTGATCGAGGCGCATGCGAGCGAGCCCAAGCTGATGCCCTACCTGCACCTGCCGTTCCAGGCCGGTGCCGACCGCATCCTCGCCGCCATGAACCGGAAGCATACGGGCGCGGAGTATCTTTCGCTCGTCGAACGGCTGCGCCGCGCCCGTCCGGACCTCGCGCTCTCGACCGACATCATCGTCGGCTTCCCGGGCGAGACAGAGGCCGAGTTCCAAGCCACGCTCGACATCGTGCGCGAGGTGGGCTTCGCGCAAGCCTTCTCGTTCAAGTACAGCCCGCGCCCCGGCACACCGGCCTCGACGATGGACGGGCAGCTTGCCGAAGAGGTGAAGTCGGAGCGGCTGGCCCGCCTGCAGGCGCTTCTCGAGGAGCAGCAGGCGGCCTTCGCCGGACGCCTCGTCGGCACCACGGTGCCGGTGCTGTTCGAGCGGGCGGGCCGCAAGCCCGGCCAACTCGTCGGCCGCTCGCCCTATCTCCAGCCCGTGCATGCCACTGCCGGCCCGGAGTGGCTCGGGCGCATCGCACCGACCGAAATCGTATCGGCCGGCCCAAACAGCCTCAGCGGCGTCATGAAGGCGTCCTGATCGGGCGCGATGCGAGGCGGAGCACATTTTCTATCGCGCGGGCGTCGCGGTTCGATGCTAGCCTGTCGGAAGGGTGGCCCGCGCGCAGATCGGGCTGCACGCGAACGGTTGCCTGGAGGAGAGCAGGTTTGACAGGGGCTCGCGGAACGAGCACGCAGGGGCCGACCGGCCCAAACGACACATCGGACGCCGCAAATCGGGTCGTTTTGACATTCGAGGACAACCGGCTGCTGCCGCGGCTCCTCGGCGAGTACGATGCGCACCTCGCCCGCGTCGAGAGCCAGCTCGGCATCTCGGCGCACGCGCAAGGCAACGTGGTGACGCTGAGTGGGCCCCGCGCGGCGATCGACATGGGCCGCGACGTGCTCAAGGCGCTCTATGAGCGCGTCGAGCGCGGAGAGGCGATCGGCACCGGCGATATCGACGGTCTCGTCCGTCATGCCCGCTCGGGCGGTCCGCCAGCGGAAGGCATGGCGCAAATCAGAACACGGCGCCGTATCGTCACGGCGCGCACTCCGATGCAAAGCGCCTACCTGCGGGCGCTGGAGCGATACGACCTCGTGTTCGGGATCGGCCCGGCCGGCACCGGCAAGACGTATCTCGCGGTCGCCTTCGCGGCGGCCTGCCTCGAGCGCGGTCTGGTCGAGCGGATCATCCTGTCTCGGCCGGCGGTCGAGGCGGGCGAGCGCCTGGGCTTCCTGCCCGGCGATCTCAAGGAGAAGGTCGATCCTTATCTTCGCCCTCTCTACGATGCATTGAAGGACGTGCTGGCGCCTGAAAAGGTCGAAAAGGATCTCGCGGCCGGCATCATCGAGGTGGCCCCCCTCGCCTTCATGCGCGGGCGCACGCTCTCGCACGCTTTCGTCATTCTCGACGAGGCGCAGAACACGTCGAGCATGCAGATGAAGATGTTCCTCACCCGCCTCGGCGAGGGCTCCAAAATGGCCATCACCGGCGATCCGAGCCAGATCGATCTGCCGCGCGGCCAGGAGTCCGGCCTCGGCGAGGCCGTGCGGCTGCTGGACGGCGTCAAAGGCATCGAGACGGTGCGCTTCACGTCGGCCGATGTCGTGCGTCGCGACCTCGTCGCCCGCATCGTCGAGGCTTACGACCGGGCCGAGCGGCCGGTGTCGAGGCCCGAGTGAAAGCCATGCCGACAGACTCCAGCGAAGGCCGCGGCGACATCGGCATCGCGGCGGCGAATGGCGACAGCGACACGGAGCCTCCGCAACGGCTCGCGCTCGATGTCGTCATGGAGGATGAAGCGTGGGGTGACGAGGCGCATCTCGAGCGATTGTGCGCCGCGGCCGCCGCCGCCTCAGCTGCCTCGCCGGAGGTTGCCCGGCGGCTGCCGGCCCCAGCGGTCGCCTGCGTCGCATTCTCCAACGATGCCGCCGTGCGCGACCTCAATGCCCGCTATCGCGGCAAGGACAAGCCGACCAACGTGCTGTCCTTCGCGGCGGCACCAATGCCCGACGGAATGGCGGACGAGGCGCACCTCGGCGACATCGTGCTCGCCTTCGAGACGGTCGCGGGAGAGGCCGCAACGCTCGGCTTGGCCCTGGACCATCACATCCAGCATCTCGTCGTCCACGGCGTGCTTCACCTCCTGGGCTACGATCACGAGAGCGATGCCGACGCCGAGGCGATGGAGGACCTCGAGACGGCGATCCTGGCGACGCTCGGTGTCGCCGACCCTTATCAGAGCAACGATTGAGCGGATCGGACGATGGCCAATACGAACGACGTCTCGTCGACGACCGCAGCGGAGAACGGCCAGCAACCGGCTGCCGAGCCGGCGCGAAGTAATGGCGGGCCCGGCTGGTTCTCCACGCTGCGCTCGCGGCTGGGGCTGGGCCCGCAACAGACGCTGCGCGAGACGCTGGAGGAGGCGGTCCGGGCCGAGCCGGCCGGCGACGCGACGTTCTCGAGCGCGGAGCGCGACATGCTGCTGAGGCTGCTGCGCTTCGGCGGCCTCAGCGTCGAGGATGTGATGGTTCCGCGCGCCGAGATCATCGCGATCGACGAGGCCGCGAGCGTGGGCGAGCTGATGAACCTTTTCGACGATGCCGGCGTCTCGCGCATTCCGGTCTATCGAGACACGCTCGACGATCCGCGCGGCATGGTGCACGTGAAGGACGTGCTCCGCTATCTCACGCGCGCGACACCGTCCGGCGAGGGTGCGGCGGCCGCCAACGACGCCGCGACGACAGGAGACCTCGACCGCTCGATCGTCTCGGCCGGGCTTCTCAGGCCCGTGCTCAACGTGCCTCCGTCGATGCCTGCCGTGAACCTGCTGATCCGTATGCAGGCGGCACGCAACCATATCGCGCTCGTCATCGACGAGTACGGCGGCACGGATGGCCTCGTCACCATCGAGGATCTCGTCGAGCAGGTCGTGGGCGATATCGAGGACGAGTACGACGTCGAGGAGGCGGCCAACATCGTCGACGATCCCCGGCTCGGCCTGGTGGCCCAGGCGCGCACGCCGATTGCCGAGCTCGAGGCGCACCTCGGGCTCACGCTGCTCGACGAGGAGGACCGGGCCGAGATCGACACGGTAGGAGGAATGGTGGTCGCTCTGCTGGGGCGGGTTCCTGTCAAAGGAGAGCTCGTCAAGCACCAGAGCGGCATCGAGCTCGAGGTGCTCGATGCCGATCCGCGCCGGATCAAGCGGGTGCGCATCCATCGGGATCCCGCAGCGGGCCGCCGCGATCCGAACGCCCCCACGACGGAGGCCGCGGCGCTGCCCCCGGCCGGCACTCCGCCCGCCGAGCACGGCTCCGACAGCGCGCTCGAGCCACCCCGCCGCAGCGCCGGACGGGCCTGACAGGTCGATCCATGCCGGCCGTCCGCAGAGCAGCAGCTCGTCGCCTCGTCACACGAGCAGCTGCGATGCTGGCAGTGGCAGTCGCCGTAGCGGGTGGATGGATCTGGCTCGCGGGATATCGGCTGCCCCGCATCTCGGACGTTTGGCCTGCCGACCTCGCCCGTCCCGTCGGCTGGCTGGTCGACCGGCAGCTCGCCGACATCGGCGCCGATCCCGAGCTCTGCCGCCGTATCGTTGCCGATCCGGCCCTCTCGGCCCGGACCGTCGCTGACGCGCACCCGTCCGCCGGGTGCGGCTGGCACAACGCCGTGCGCACGGCGTCCATTGCCGGCGCCCGCCTCGCGGCAGGTCCGATGCGCTGCGAGATGGCTGCCGCGCTCGCCTTCTGGCTGACCCACGTGGTCCAGCCCGTGGCCGAGGCCCGGCTCGGCGCGCGGGTGGCGGGCATCGACCACGTCGGGACCTACGCCTGCCGCAACATGCGGGGGAGCCCGGCCTTCGCGCGCCACCCTAGCCAGCACGCATCCGCCAATGCGCTCGACCTCACGGCCTTTCGCCTTGCCGACGGACGGCGCGTGAGCCTCGCGGCCGACTGGGGCAAGGACACGCCCGAAGGCCGCTTCCTGGCCGAGATCCAGCAGGGCGCTTGCCGGTATTTCCGGGTTGCCATCGGTCCGGCCTACAACGCCGCCCATCGCGACCATTTCCACCTCGACCGGGGGCCGTGGCGGGCTTGCCACTGAGGCCCACTCCCGGGCGTCCGGAGCGAGGCCGACCCTCCCTGCCATGCCATTGCCGTGCTATGCAGCGAATCGTATCCACGGGCGGCGGCGCAGACCGGACACCGGAGGCGAGGAATGGGCATGCCGAGAACGCTTTGCGCCGCGCTCGTGCTGCTGGCGCTCGCGCCGGGCAATGCCACGGCGGCGACTGGCGAGGCCGGCATCGCCAAGGCGAAGGAGGCCTCCGTCGCCCTG
>JBFWQN010000084.1:0-13878 GCA_050249405.1 Hyphomicrobiaceae bacterium
GAGGTGCCGACCGTCCTCGCCGAGCTGAAGGCGAAGGGGTTCCGCACGGCGATCCTATCGAACGGCTCGCCGTCCATGCTGGCGAGCGCCGTCGAGAAAGCCGGGATCGGCCCGCTGCTCGACCACGTCGTCTCGGTCGAGGAGGTGGGCGTGTTCAAGCCCGCCCGTGCCGTCTACCAGCGCTGCCTCGACGTGATGGGCGTCTCGGCCGCCGAGGTCGCCTTCCAGTCGTCGAACTCCTGGGACGCGTGGGCGGCGTCGGCGTTCGGGATGCGTGTCTTCTGGTGCAATCGCTACGGTCAGCGGCCCGAACGACTGCCGGGCCGGCCCGACGCCGTGATGCGCTCGCTGGCCGAGTTGCCGGCGCTCGTGCGCCTCGCGCCCTGAGGCGGCTCGGGCTGCCGCTCAGGGCGTCTTGAGCGACCGAATGTAGTCGATGACCGCGCGGATTTCCGCGCGGGTCAGCGCGATACCCGGCATCTCGGGATGCGGCAGGATGATCGCCGCGGCGAGCCGCTCCGGCGCGCCATGCGGTCCATTGGCGATGGCTTTGAAGGGCGGCACGTCGGCTCGCGCCGTGCCCTTTCCGTCAGCATCGACGATATGGCAGCTGGCACAGAGCTTCGTCGCGATCTGCAGGCCATCGGCCGGCTGCGACGGGGCGCCTTGAGCGACCGCCCCCGACGCGCCGACCGTGATCGCCAGCAGCAACGACGCGATCCCTGCCGTGTCGCTGCGCATCGAAGCTTTTCCTATCGTCATTTGCCGGCTCCCCGCGCTCATGCCGCCGCCGCCATGCTGCTGCGCGCATCCTCGAGCACCATCGCCGCGGCCTTCTCGCCGATCATGATCGACGGCGCGTTGGTGTTGCCCGAGGTCAATGTCGGCATGATGGACGCATCAGCCACACGCAAGCCGGCGATCCCCCGCACGCGCAGCCGCTCGTCCACGACCGCCATCTGATCCTGCCCCATCTTGCAGGTTCCGACCGGATGATAGGTCGTCTCTGCCGCCTGCTTCACCCAATCGATGATCTCGTCGTCGGATTTGCGGTCCTGGCCTGGCGCCAGCTCCGTGAGTTGCATCGGCGCCATGGCCGGGGCGTACATGATCGACTGCGCGATGCGGATGGCGCGAACCGTCAGGGCCGCGTCGATCGGCTCCGACAGGAAATTGAAGTTGATCGCCGGCGGGCGCCGCGGATCCGACGAGGCGATGTGAATGTGGCCCTTGCTCTCGGGGCGCATGGGATGCGCGTAGCAGGTCATGCCTGACTGGCGCGAGATGACGGGGCCTTTCGGTCCGGGCTCCGTCAGCATGGGCACCCACCCGAGCAGCAGATCCGGCGCCTCCAGTCCCTCGCGGGAGCGCACGAAGGCGCGCATCGGCGCTGCCACCATGGCGAGCATGCTCGGCTGCCCGACCAGCCAGCGGAAGGCCTGGTTGACGAGCCCCAGGCCACGGCCACGGTCGTTGTAGGTCATGCCCCTGCGCCCGATGGCCCACCGCGTCCGAGGCGCGAAGTGGTCGCGCAGGTTCTCACCCACACCGGGTAGCGCGTGGCGAACCTCGATGCCGAGGTTGCGCAGCCGATCCGGCTGGCCGATGCCCGAAAGCTCGAGCAGCTGCGGCGAGTTGATGCTGCCGGCACTGATGACGACGTCCCGTGCGGCACGCGCGATCTGTGATTTCCCGCCGACCGAGTAGCGCACTCCCACGCACCGGCGCCCTTCGATCACCACCCCCTCGGTCAGGGCGTCGGTGACGATCCGCAGGTTGGACCGATGCTTGACGGGCTCCAGGTAGCAGCGCGCCGTGCTCATGCGCCAGCCGCCGTGGATCGAGGCCTGGCTCATGGCGATGCCGTCCTGGCTCTCGCCGTTGTAGTCGGGGTTGTGGCGGATGCCGACTTGGCCCGCCGCCTCGATGAGGGACTTGAGCAGCGGATCGCGCGGCTCGGGATTGTTGATCTTCAGCGGCCCGTCCCGGCCGCGGTACTGGTCGTCGCCCCCGCCCTGGTAGCTCTCCATCCGCTTGAAGAAGGGCAGCACCTCGCGATAGCTCCAGCCGCGGTTGCCCATCTGCGCCCAGGTATCGAAGTCCTGGGCCTGTCCGCGCACGAAGGCGAGGCCGTTGATGGCGCTCGACCCGCCGAGGATCTTGCCCCGTGGCACTGGCAGGCGCCGCCCGTTCGTCGAAGGCTCCGGCTCGCCCGAGTAGAGCCAGTTGGCGGCCGGATTGGTGAGCAGCCGCGCATAGCCTACCGGAATTCGGGCCCACGGATGGCTCGCCGGCCCGGCCTCGATCAGCAGCACACGCTTGCTGGTGTCCTCGGACAGCCGGCTCGCGACGGCGGCGCCCGCGGATCCCGCGCCCACCACAATGAAGTCGAAAGTCTCGGAATCCCCGATCTGCACGTGCCCCTCCGACGAATGAAGGGACAAAGCTTAGCCGAACCACGGACGACGTCCATGCCGTTGGAAGGCCGCCGGCGGCCTTACACCTCGATGAAGGTGCCTGTTCCCTCGTTGAGGACGCTCAATGCTCCCGAGGCAATATCGAAATGAGCGCCGTGCAGAGCCACGCGGCCACGCCCTTCGAGTGTCTGGATGCATGGGAAAGTGCGCAGGTTCGCGAGCGACGTCTTCACGCCTTCGCGCTCCAATGCAGCGACCATGTCGCCGACCGGACGGTTGGCGAGGTCGCGGCGGACCCCGTCTCGCGCACTGTCGAGCATCGACATCCAGTTGGAGATGAACTGGGCCTCCGTCTGCCGCGCGGCGTCGCGCTCCAGGCAGGCGCGGATGCCGCCGCACCCGGAGTGCCCGATCACCACGATATGGCGGACCCGCAGGTTGAGCGCCGCGAACTCGAGCGCCGCCGAGACGCCATGGAATTTTCCTGTCGTCTCGAATGGCGGCACCAGGTTCGCCACGTTGCGGACGACGAACAGCTCGCCCGGCATGGCCGAGAAGATGGTCTCGGGATCCACCCGGCTGTCGCAGCAGGAGACGACCATCACGTCGGGCGCCTGACCTCGCTCTGCCAGCTCCTCGTAGCGGTTCTGGTTCGGCGCAAAATGCCGAAATCGGAAGCGCCTGTACCGGTCGGCGAGGTGCTCGGGCAGCAGCGTCATGTGGCTCCCTCTGACAGTTTTTCGTCCACTGGCTTCGCGCGGACCAGGATGGTGTAGCCGACTGCAGCCGCAATGAACGAGGCGGTCAGCACGCCGAGTCTGACCGACGTTGCGAACGACGCATCATCGAAAGCGAGTATGCCAATGAAGAGGCTCATCGTGAAGCCGATACCGGCCAGCATCGACACGCCGACGAGATGCTGCCAGCTCGCGCCGCGGAGGCGTCCGAGGCCAAGCCGTCCCGCGAGCCAGCAGGCGCCGAGAATGCCGATCGGCTTGCCGAGCACGAGGCCGAGGGCGATGCCCATCGTGACGGGGCTGAGCAGGTCCGCGAACGTCACACCGCCGAGCGGCACGCCGGCATTGGCGAACCCGAACAAGGGCAGCACGCCGAACGCAACCCACGGATGGAGCTGATGCTCGAGGCGCTCGAGAGGCGATTTCTCGCCCGCGGACGAGACGATCGGGATGGCGAGGCCGACGAGCACGCCCGCAAGGGTCGCATGCACGCCAGACTTCAGCACGCACACCCAGACGAAGACGCCAACCAGCACGTAGGGCGTCAACGTCTTCACCTTCAAAAGATTGAGCGTGAGCAACCCCATGGCGCCGACTGCGGCGAGGCCGAGAGCCACGGCCGACAGCTTGGTCGTGTAGAAGACCGCGATGATTACGATCGCACCGAGGTCGTCGATGATGGCCAGCGCAAGAAGGAAAACCTTCAGGGCCGGTGGCACGCCGGAGCCGACCAGCGACAGCACGGTGACGGCAAAAGCGATGTCGGTCGCCGTGGGGATGGCCCAGCCGTTGAGCGCGACCGGGTTGTTCATGTTGACGAGATAGTAGATGAGCCCGGGCACGATCATTCCGCCGAGCGCACCCAACGCGGGCAACAGCGCCTGTTGCAGCGTCGACAGCTCGCCGACTTTCAACTCTCGCTTGATCTCGAGGCCGACGAGACAGAAGAAAATCGCCATCAGGCCGTCGTTGATCCAGTGCAGCAGCGGCTTGTCGAGCAACAGCGCCCCGGCCCGAAGCGTCACCGGCGTATCGACGAACGCCGCATAGAGCGGCGCGAGGGCGCTGTTCGATGCGACCAGCGCCAGCGCCGCCGCAATCATCATGACGACGCCACCCGCCGCCTCGTGCTGGAAGAACGCGAGCGCGCCCCTCGCCGACCGCGGCCGCGTGCCGGCCTCGTCTATCGTCATCGTCCGCCCACCTCGGAAGCTCTGTGCCTGCTTTGAACCAGCTAGGAAATCCCCACGGATTTCTCAAGACAGCAGAACTACCTAAGCCTATGACCGGTGCGGAACGACGGAGCTTCAGGCGACGGCTTCGGCGGCGAGGCGGAGCACGTCGAGATTGGCGCCCGACAGCAGCATCGTGCCGACCTTGTTACCCTGGGCCGCTGCCTTCCATTCCTTGAGGCGTCCCTTGATCCGGTCCGGCGGGCCGATGAGGAACAACTCGTCGAGCATCTTGTCCGGGATCGCAGCCATCGCCTCGTTGCGCCGGCCGGCGAGGAAGGCGTCCTGGATTTTCACGGCCGCATCCGCATACCCGAGCCGCTTGGCGTAGTCGTTGTAGAAGTTCTTCTCGCGCGCGCCCATGCCGCCGACGTAGAGCGCCACCTCCGGCCGAAGCTGGTCGCGGCACTTCTCGATGTCCGGACCCATCGCCACCTTCACGAACGGCGTGATGTCGAAGTCGTCGAGCGACTGCGGACGGCCGGCCGCCGCCATGCCCTCGAGCACCGGGTTGGTGATGAGGTCGGCCTTCTCGGGGCTCATGAAGATCGGCTGCACGCCGTCGGCCACCTCACCCGCAGTCCGCAGGCCCGCCGGGGCGATGGCGGCCGTGTAGATGCGGATGCCCCGGTTGGGCTTGAGGATCGTCTTCAGCGGCTTGCCGAGGCCCGAGGCGCCCGGTCCGGCATAGGGGATCTGGTAATGCTCGCTGGTGTGCTCGAGCGGTGCCTCGCGCGCGAAAATCTTGCGCAGGATCTGGATGTACTCCTTCATCCGCGTCAGCGGCTTCCCGTAGGAGACACCGTGCCAGCCCTCCACGACTTGCGGCCCCGATGGCCCGAGACCAAGCAGGAACCGGCCGTTCGACATGGCCGACAGCGTCATGGCCGTCATGGCCGTGCAGGCAGGCGTGCGCGCCGGGATCTGCATGATGCCGGTGCCGGCGTGGATACGGCTCGTGCGCGCGAGCGTCCAGGAGATCGGCGATACCGAATCGATGCCGTAGGATTCGCCCTGCCACACCTGCGCGTAGCCGAGCTTCTCGGCCTCGAGCACGAGGTCGATATTCGGCCCCCCCTCCTCGCCTGCGTAGCGCAACAGCATGCCGAGCTTCATGTGCCACTTCCTTCCGCTTTCGCCATAGCGGCATTCGAGCATGCGGCAGCCGGGTGCGACAAGGATTGACTGGCGTCGCCTGGAGCCAACGCGGCGAGCGGTGCACGCTCAATGTCATGCTGGAGGAGCTTTGGTCTCGACGCCGAGCCGCTGCGGTGCCTGGCGCTGATCGTACGCGGCGCCGACACGGCGCGGCCCGACCTCGTGCCGGAAGCAGCGGGCCTCGTCGCCGTGAGCCTCGGCCTCTCGCGCATGTTCAAGGACGATCTCGCCCAGCTCGAGGCCGGCATGCTGGTCTACGACGCCTTCTACCGGTGGTGCCGCGATGCTACCGAGGAGACGCACAACTGGCCCACGATGGCGAAACCAGCCCGCTGAAAGCTCGAGCCATGGATATCCCGACCGTCACGAGGGCGTCCGAGATGGACGCGCCCCAGCCGTCGTTCGCCGAGGCCGTGCGGGAATGGACGCGCATCGGCATCCTTTCCTTCGGTGGGCCGACAGCGCAGATCGCGCTCATGCACAAGGTGATCGTCGAAGAGCGCAAGTGGCTCACGGAGAGCCAGTTCCTCAATGCGCTGTCGTTCTGCATGCTGCTCCCCGGCCCGGAAGCGATGCAGCTCGCGACCTATGCGGGTTGGCGGCTGCACGGCGTCGCCGGCGGACTGGCGGCGGGGTTGCTGTTCGTGCTGCCGGGGGCCGCGGTGGTGCTGGCACTGGCTGTCGTCTATGCGCTCTACGGCAACGTGCCCTTCGTCGAGGCGCTGTTCTTCGGTATCAAGGCCGCGGTCCTGGTGATCGTCGTCGAGGCGCTCCTGCGCATCGCGCGGCGTGCCCTGAAGGGGTGGGTGCACTGGGCGATTGCCGGAGCCTCGTTCGTCGGCATCTTCCTGCTCGGGCTGCCATTCCCTCTCATCATCCTGGCGGCGGCCGGAATCGGGCTTGCCGGCGCCGTGACCGACGGATCGACTGCGGCCGACGGTAGCGCAGCCCCGCCGCGTGCCGTGCCCCTCTCGAAAACGTTTGCAACGATCGCTGTCTGGCTTGCCGTGTGGATGATCCCGCTCGCCGCGGTGGTGTCGATCTTCGGCATGGGACACGTGCTCTCACAGCTGGCGCTGTTCTTCTCGAAGCTGGCGGTGGTCACGTTCGGCGGCGCCTACGCCGTGCTCGCCTACATGACGGACACGGTGGTGACGCAGCACGGCTGGCTCGAGCCGGGCCAGATGCTGGACGGACTCGGCCTTGCCGAGACGACGCCAGGTCCTCTGATCCTGGTCACCGAGTTCGTCGGCTTCCTCGCCGCTTTCCGTCACGGCGGCGGCCCGCCGCTCGCGATGGGGCTTCTCGGCGCAGCGGTGGCGCTGTGGGCGACGTTCGCGCCGTGCTTCCTGTGGATTTTCGCCGGGGCTCCGTACATCGAGCGGCTGAATACCCAGCCGAGGCTGAAGAGCGCGCTCTCGGCCATCACCGCCGCAGTGGTCGGCGTGATCCTGAACCTCGCGGTCTGGTTCGCGTTGCACGTTTTCTTCGGCGCGGTGCACCGCGTCACGGCCGGTCCCCTGCGGCTGTGGCTGCCGGATCCGGCGACGCTCGACTGGCGCATCGTCGCGCTCGCCGCGGTAAGCGGATGGCTGTTGCTGCGTCAGCACTGGGGCATCGCGCCGGTGCTCGCGGTGGCGGCGGGGCTATCGCTGGCGATGCGCGGGCTCGGTCTCTGAGCCCCGGCCGAGCTTCGGAGGCGGACCGAGATGCTACCGAAAAGGCCGAGACCCACGCCTGTCGTTGAGCTGGACGTGCTTCTCGCGCTCGCTGTTCTGATGGCGGCGGCGGCGCTCTTCCTGCTCCTCGCCGCCAACCTGCACCATTCCAGTCTGCGGTCCATCGACGAGCACCTGCTGCTCGCCCTGAGGACGCCGGGCGACCCTGCGGATCCGATCGGGCCGCGCTGGCTCGAGAGCGTCGTTCGCGACGTCACCGCGCTCGGCAGCCGTTTCGTGCTGACCTTCGTCGTGCTCGCGGTCACGGGGTTTCTGGCGCTCGCCGGTCGCGGCCGCCGCGCTCTCGCTGTTCTGGCTTTCACCGTAGCCGGCGCGCTGCTCGGCGAGACGGCGAAGCTCGGCTTCGGCCGGCCGCGTCCGGAGCTCGTCGCGCATGCGGTGGACGTGGTGTCGCTGAGCTTCCCTTCGGCGCATGCCATGCAGTCGAGCGTGGTCTACCTCACTCTCGGCGCCCTGCTCGCCCGCGGACAGCCGCGGCGTGCCCTCCGGGCCTATGTCATGGGCATCGCCGTGCTTCTGGCCGTCATGGTCGGGGCGAGCCGCGTCTATCTCGGAGTTCATTGGCCGAGCGATGTCGTCGCCGGCTGGTCGCTCGGAACGGCGTGGGCGATGGCGTGCTGGGTGGCCGACCGCATGTGGCGAAGACGGACGTCGGCGCATCGCGCGATCGACTGATGGCTGCGGGCTTGGACGCGACACGGGCTCCATCGAGCAACGTTCTCGACGCCGCGACGATGCCGGCCTAGCCTTGTCGAGGTTTCGCCTCCCGACACGCTCGCCCAGGGGTTCCGCATGGCATTCGAGCTCGGCATTTTCGAGGAGTTCTGGCGTCGCGCGGGCCAAAGCGAGGCGCAGTCGTTCCGCGAGGCCTTCGCCCAGCTCGACATGGCCGAGCAGTCCGGCATCGACGTTGCCTGGCTGGCCGAGTTGCACATCAATCCGAAGCGCTCCGTGCTCGCCGCGCCGCTGAACGTGGCGAGCGCCTTTGCAGCCCGGTCGAGCCGCATCAGGATCGGCATCGCGGTGCAGGTGCTGCCGCTTTGCCACCCCCTCCGGCTCGCCGAGGAGGTGGCGACTGTCGACCAGATCAGCAATGGCCGGCTCATTTTCGGCGTCGGGCGCTCAGGCTTCGCGCGCACCTACGAGGCCTACGGCATTCCCTATGCGGAAAGTCGGGAGCGCTTCGCCGAGGTGCTGGCCATCCTGGAGAAGGCCTTGAGCGAGGAGCGTTTCAGCTACGAAGGGCAGTTCCACTCGTTCCGCAACGTCCAGCTCGTGCCGAAGCCGGTGCAGAGGCCCCATCCCGAGATCCGCATCGCGGCGTCCGCCTACGACACCTATCCGCAGATCGGCGCGCAGGGCTATCCGATCCTGATCGCCGTGCGGCAGGGCAAGGTCGAGGAGCTGGCGCCCCATATTGCCGCCTACCGCGAGGCTTATGCCCGGAGCGGCAAGCCCGGACGCGGCAGCATCTACCTGCGCATCCCGGTCTATGTCGGCGCCACGGCCGCCGAGGCGCGCGCCGAGCCCGAGCAGTCCATCATGGGCTTCTATCGCGAGCTCGGCGCCCAGATCGCCGCGACGGCCAATGTCGCGGGCGTGCGCGCCAGTGAGAACCGTGGCGGCCGTGCCGAGGCGCTGCTCAACGTCAGCTATGAGGAGACGCTCGAGCAGAAGGTCGTCGTCGGCACGGCGGGCGAGGTGGCGGCGCGCCTGCTCGAGCTGAAGCAGACGCTCGGCATCGACGGCATCCTGGCCGAGCCCAACTGCGGCGGCCTCATCCCGCACGACAAGGTGATGGCCTCGCTTCGCCGCCTGGGCGAGGACGTGGGGCCAAAGCTGCGATGAACGAGGGAGACAACGAGCCATGAACGAAGCGTTGCAGCGCCTGCTCGACAAGGACGCCATCCGCGACCTGATGGCCCGCTACTGCCGCGGCGTCGACCGCGGCGACTGGGAGGCGGCACGGGCCACCTATCATCCCGACGCCTACGACGACCACGGCGACTACAAAGGCGGCGTCGACGGTTTCATCGCCTTCGGCAAAGCCCGAACGGGCGGCGCCACACAGGTGATGCACTTCCTCGGCGAGTGCCTGATCGAGTTCGCCTCGACGGACGTGGCGGTCGCGGAAACCTATTTCTTCACGGCGCACACGCTCGGCCCCGAGGGCAAGAAGGCCTATGGCGCCGGTGCCGACGGCCAGGTGCAGATCTCGCAGTTCGGCCGCTACGTCGACCGCGTCGAGCGGCGCAACGGCGAGTGGCGCATCGCACACCGCATCGTCGTCTTCGAGGCGAATCGCCTTGCCATTGGCGAGGTGCCGCCTCTGAAGCCGGACTGGGCCGGCTTTAGCCGCGACCAGGACGACCCGATCTTCAAGATGCGCGCGGCGGCTGGGATCACCTGAGTGCCGCCGATCGCAACGACATCACTCCAGAAAAGCGAGGTATCGCCAAATGCCGATCTATGAGCGCGGCTCCGTCAAAATCTACTACGAGGAGGCCGGCTCCGGCTTCCCGCTGCTCGTCATTCCGGGCGGCGGGCTCAACGCCACGATCCCGTATCTCTCGACGCGCACGCCCTTCAACCCGATGACCGAGCTCAGCGACGAGTTCCGCTGCATCACGATGGATTTGCGCAATGCGCTCGGCGGGAAGTCCACCGGCCCCGTCGAGGTCGACCGCCCATGGGAGGCGTTCGCCGACGACCAGCTCGGCCTGATGGACCACCTGGGGATCAAGAAATTCCTGGTGATCGGTTTCTGCATCGGCGGGCCGTTCATCTGGAAGCTGCTGCAGCGCGCGCCCGAGCGCATCGTTGCCGCCGTGCCGGCGACGCCGAGCGGCTTCCGCCCCGAGGTGCCGGATCTCTTCCATCGCAACAACATGAAGAATTGGGCACCGGGCCTCTGCGAGCAGCGGCCGGACGTGACGATGGAGATGTGCTCCGATTTCCTGAAGAAGATGTATTTCGAGAACAACGATTTCGTATTCAGCGTGACGCGCGATTTCGTGCGCACGGTGAGAACGCCGGTCCTCGTCATGCCGGACGACACCGAGCCGCACCCCTATGGGCCGGCCGAGGAATCGGCGCTGCTCGCGCCCAATGGACAGATGACCTTCTTCCCCTGGAAGGAGCCCAAGGACCGCGTCGGCATGGCCGTGCGGCACCTGCGGGCATTTCTCAGGGCCAACACGCCGAGGTGAGCGGCGGGAGGGGAGGGCGCATCCGGCCAGGGTGCGCCTTTTCACGCGCATGGAATATAGAGGCGTTTGTCCTCGGTCGCGCGCAGGTCAGTGGGCGCGCATCACCGCTGCCCGCCGGAGCCTATGAAGCGGTCGAGTGCGAGGCTGCCCGCACCGAATTTCATGAGATAGAGAAAGCAAACAGCCCATACGCCGTGTGTGTCGAACGCGTTGGGATAGACGAAAATCTGGATGACGAGCGTCATGCCCAGCAGCGCAAGGGCCGCGTATCGCGTGAACAGCCCGGCGATCAATAGCGGCGGCAGGGCAAGCTCGGCCGCTGTCGCCATATAGGCCGCAAGCTCCGGCGGAATGATCGGCAGCCGGTACTCGTCCTTGAATAGCGCGAGCGTGTTGCCCTCTTTCCAGCCGTCGAGCTTGAGGAGTCCGGAGCGAAGGAACACCGTGCCCACCGAGATGCGAGCCACCAGCGCGATGAGATCGTGCGGGATTTGCTCGAGAAGTGCCTGAGCCTTGGCTATTGATGTGGTCATTCTCTATCTCTGGCTGGAATGCTCGTTCGATGCCCGGACGCGCCACAGCGCACCGCTCCGGAACAGGCTGGAAAGCGTCGCTGCGAGATCGATCGGAGCCCCCGCATCACTGGCCTGTGCCACAGCCTCGCCCAAGGCCATTCCCTTGAGGATCGCCTCGACGAGGACGGCATCGGCCGGCGGAAGCGGCGTTACGAGCACGTCGAGCCCTGGACGCGTGACGAGGGCGCACTCTCCTGCTGCCTTCACGCCAATCGGCTCTACGTCCTCGTCATGCGTGTTCGTCGCCCAGATCGAGACGATCGGATAGGGCGACGTGACGAGACGCGCGGCCGGGTGTGGCACGAGGCGAACGGAGGCCGTCTCGTCGGGCGCGACCGCCGCCAATGCCGCGATGTCGAGGGCTGGAGCATCGGCCGCGTGATAGGCGAGGTTGCGAGCCCACTCCAGGCGCGCCACGTCCGGCAGATAATGGAGCTCGCCCGCCGGCTCGAATGTCGCCAGGAAGTCGGCGAAGGCGCCACCGTACATGGCGAGGACCGGCGAGCGCGGCGGATGCCGACGAGCGAAGGCCAGGGCCGTGGCGGCAAAGAACTCCGGGCCGACGAGGCGCTCGACAACCGGAAATCGCGCCGCCAGCGCTGCTGCGAGACTGGCGAAAACATTATTGCGATAGACGTTGAATCTCTTCGCGCGCTGTGCCCCCGACGCTGCGACGATCGCCTCCGGCGCATCGGCGTCCGGGTTGACGAGCGCCCTCGCGAAGGCGCTTTGGAGCGCGCCGAGATCGTTCCACTTCTCGCAGGGCCTATCGGACGGGCGTTGCGGTGGCATGATTGCTCCTGCGCTCGGCCATGATGCGATCGGCGCGCCGGGCCTCCGCCACGAGCTCCGGCCATGTGGGAATGTCGTTGTCCCATTCGATCAGCGTCGGCAGCGGCCCAGTGCGTGCTATGAGGCGCTCGTAGAGCATCCAGACGGGACCGGCCACGGCACGGTCGTGCGCGTCGACGAGAAGTGTCGTTGCGTCGCCTCCGTCGATTTCGGCATGACCGGCGAGATGCACCTCGCCGACGTGCTCGACAGGAAAGCGATCGATATATGCGATGGGATCGAAGCCGTGATTCACGGCACAGACATGGACATTATTGACGTCGAGCAGAAGCCCGCACCCCGTGCGTGCCACCAATCTCTCGAGAAACTCGATCTCCGTCATGTCGCTCTGCTCGAAGGTGACATACGTCGACGGGTTCTCGATGAGCATGCGCCGGCGTAGACGCGATTGCGTCTCGTCGACGTGTCTCGCGACGATAGCGAGTGTCGCCTCCGTATAGGGCAGGGGAAGCAGGTCGTTCATGAAGCCCGTCGCGTGCGTCGACCAGGCGAGGTGCTCCGAGAAGAGGCCCGGCTCATAACGCGCGACGAGTCTTTCGAGACGGTCCAAGTGATCGGCGCACAGTGATCGCGCACCGATGGAAAGACCGACCCCATGCAACGACAGGGGGTAGTCGACGCGTACTTTCTCGAGAAAATGATGCGGCGGACCGCCCTCGCCCATGTAGTTTTCCGGGTGCACCTCGAGCCAGCCGACGACCGGCGGGCCCTCAAGCACATCGCGATAATGCTGAGGCTTCAATCCGACGCCGGTCCGGCACGGAATGGCAGCCTCGGCACGCATGGGTTTTAAGCGATCCGCCTCGGACATGATCGGGCTCAGCTCTTGATCGGCTCGAGCGATCCCGTCCGTTTCGTTCCGTCCTTCAGGGTCACCTCGGTCGAGGCGCAGGTGCCCTTGGGCACGAGCTTCCACGCGCCCTTGTCGTGGTCGACCTTCGACGTGCCGGCGCAGGAATTGTTGCCGGTCGCTGCGCAGTCGTTCTTGCCCGCAAGCGAGATGCCGTAGCACTTCTCCTTGTCGTTCGCTGGCTGCTGCGCCTGCGCACTGCCCGACATGGCGATGGCTGTCACAACGGCAGTGGCGAGCGCAAGATTGATGGCACGGGTGGACATGGCAAGGTTTCTCCTTTTTTGCGCGAGCCTTTGCGGCTCACACTGACGACTACGAGAGCGTTGGCTCCTCCGTTACGCACTCACGTTCTTGTGTTGTCGGCCTCGCAGTGCTCGCCGTGCTAGGAGGTTGTCCCGTCAGCTCCCGGAAATTGGGGATGCGCCTGTAACGAGCAGCGGCCCATAGCCGAACAAGAGCCAAGGACCAACGATTGCGGCGCGTGGAGGATCTGTCTGCGTTGATGCGGGCGGCCAATGGGGGGAACGCAGGCGCCTATCGGCAGCTGCTGGACGCCCTGGCTCCTATGCTGCGTGCTGTCGCGCGGCGGGGACTGAGCCGCTTCAACCGTGGACCCGAGGAGGCCGAGGACGTCGTGCAGGAAGCACTGCTGGCCATTCATTTGAAGCGGCACACTTGGGACGACGCTCAGCCGCTCGAGCCCTGGGTCCGCGCCATCGCCCATCATAAGCTCGTCGATATGCTGCGACGCCGCGGCTTCACCGAGCATGTGCCGATAGAGATCTGTGACACCCTCGACCAGCTCTCACTCGCACCGACGCAGCTCGACGGCGTTGAATGCGCCGATCTTCTCGCGCTGTTGCCGGAGCGGGACCGCGCGATCGTGCAGGGCATGGCAATCGAGGGACGGAGCGCCCGCGAGGTCGGACTGCAACTCGGCCTGGCGGAGGGGGCGGTCCGCGTAGCTCTGCACCGCGCGCTCAAGATGATGGCCGCCGCCGGCAGGAGAGATCGGCCATGAGGACCGACGATCTGATTGCCGCTCTCGCCGCCGACACGCAACGGCCGGGACGCTCTCCCGCGCTATCGCAAGCCGTGGCCATAGT